>NZ_PDZE01000010.1:0-129139 GCF_002743415.1 Sporosarcina sp. P3 | reverse complement strand
TGTGTATAAGAGACAAGAAAAGCGTTTGATGTGGTTGGCATTTATTGTTGCGGGTATCATGTTGCTATCAATTATAGGAAGACTATTTTCGTAAGAAGGAGGTGGATGGTGTGGACTCGGTATTTTATTCTAGAGTATTGACTGAATTGACATTATCGTTTCATATTATCTATGCAACTATCGGAGTGGGTGTCCCACTTATGATCATGCTGGCCCAATGGGTTGGTATTAAGAAGAACGACGAGCATTATATTTTGTTAGCGAGACGTTGGGCACGCGGTTTCGTCATCACCGTAGCCGTTGGAGTGGTGACCGGAACAGCGATTGGTTTACAACTGTCATTATTATGGCCAAATTTTATGGAGCTAGCTGGAAATGTGATTGCTTTGCCATTATTTATGGAGACATTCGCTTTCTTTTTTGAAGCGATTTTCCTTGGTATTTACCTTTATACATGGGATCGTTTTGAAAATCAAAAGAAACATTTTCTGCTTCTCATTCCAGTTGCGCTTGGCGCTTCGTTCTCCGCGGTATTCATCACAATTGTAAATGCCTTCATGAATGCACCACAAGGTTTTAATTTAGTAAATGGGGAACTAATCAATGTTAATCCGCTTGTCGCCATGTTTAATCCTGCCATGCCGACAAAAGTGGCACATGTTGTTGGGACAGCTTACATGACATCCGCTTTTTTATTGGCTGCCATTGCAGCGTTTCGTTTGTTGCGAGGTTCAAATCATGTGTACCATAAAAAGGCTTTGTATCTGACTTTGAAAGTGGGATTCATCTTCAGTGTGAGTGCAGCATTGGTTGGTGATTTATCAGGAAAGTATTTAGCAGAATATCAACCTGAAAAGTTGGCAGCAGCTGAATGGCATTTTGAAACAGAAGAAAATGCTCCTTTAATTTTGTATGGTGTGCTGGACGATGGCGAAGTGAAATACGCCATTACAATACCGTATGCCCTTTCTATTTTAGCGCACGGTGTACCAAGTGCTGAAGTGGTTGGATTGGATCAGTTTCCTGAAGAAGATACACCGCCACTTTATATCCATTACCTCTTTGATATTATGGTGACAATCGGAATGTTATTGATGACGTTGGCAGCTGTATACTGGATTGGTATGTGGCGAAGATGGTCATTTGTCGAGTCTCGCTTATTCCGATGGCTCATTGTCATAGCAGGACCACTCGTTTTTATTTCACTCGAAGCGGGTTGGTGGTTAGCAGAGGTAGGACGTCAACCGTGGATATTACGTAATATTATGCGGACGTCTGAAGGTGCGACAACTAGCGGTCAGGTTCCGACTATGCTTGTGCTCTTTGCGCTTTTATATCTCGTTCTCGGTATCGGCAGTATAGTTGTTCTAAGAAGAATGTTCATCAGAAATCCTGTAGAACAAGAAATTATAGATCGACAACGAGAGAAAGGCGGTGACATTCTATGAATATCGAAATTCTAGGAATTACGGTATTGTGGGTGTTTTTGTTCGGCTACATCTTAATTGGTGCGATTGATTTTGGAGCAGGTTTTTTCAACGCATATAGTTTATTTACAGGCCGACAGCGAATCTTGACGCATGTCATTCAACGTTATTTGTCACCAGTCTGGGAAGTAACGAATGTTTTTCTAGTATTCTTCTTCGTGGGGATTATTGGATTCTTTCCAAAAACCGCCTTTTATTATGGCACTACTTTGTTAGTACCGGTTAGTTTTGCCATTATCCTTTTGGCAATTCGAGGTTCATATTATGCATTTGAAACCTATGGTGCTCGTGGTCACAAAGGATATTCATTTGCTTACGGTTCGACGGGTTTATTACTTCCTGCGTCATTGTCGATTGTGTTGACAATATCTGAAGGAGGATTTATCGAATTAGTAAATGGTCAGCCGGTTTTAGATTACTGGAAATTGTTCACAAGTCCGCTTACTTGGTCGATTGTCGTACTAAGCATAGCGGCCACACTGTATATCTCCTCCGCATTTTTGACATGGTATGCGAATAAAGCCAAGGATCCAGAGGCGACGCAACTGTTACGTAAGTATGCGCTTATCTGGGCATTGCCAACGATTATTGCTGCAGGTGGGATTATATTTGAATTACGTAAACATAACCCGCTACACTATGAGAGTATTCAAAGATTCTGGCCGATGTTTCTACTATCGTTTTTACTGTTCTTAGGAACGGTTTATCTCATCTGGAAACAGCGTCAATATGGTCTAGCATTCGGTTTGCTAATAGGACAATTCCTATTCGCCTTCTTTGGTTATGGTGCTTCGCATTATCCATACTTGCTCTACCCGTATTTGACTATTTACGATAGTTTCACGAACCAAGCTATGGCGATTGCTTTAATCGTGGCGTTTATATTTGGATTACTTCTGCTAATCCCATCATTGTATTTACTATTACGTATGTTCTTGTTCAATAAAGAGTATGTAAAAGGAAAAGAAAATTACCATGCGTAGGGGGCGTTAAGATGAATGAATTTTTAATTTTCTATGCACCTTTTTTGGTCATTATCGCAGGCATTGCACTATCGTTCTTTGTAGTGTTAAAAGATGATGCAGTGACAGATCATGAGTATAAAAACAGTAAAGAAACAGACGGGTGATTCCGTCTGTTTTTTTGTTTGCTTCCCATGGTACACTAGAAGTATCTGAAAGATGGAGGAAAAATCATGAGCTTTGCAGTAAATAAAAACGAAAAAATACGAGTGACTATAGAAGATCTAACACATGATGGAGCAGGCGTGGCAAAAGTGGAGGGTTATCCATTATTCATTCCAGAAACGCTGCCTGGAGAGACAGTCGATGTCCATGTAATGAAGACATTGAAGAAATATGGATTCGCAAAGTTATTGAATATCGTGGAGCCATCTCCATCCCGTGTAACGCCTCCTTGTCATGTATTCCCGACATGTGGCGGTTGCCAATTGCAACATTTGTCTTATGAAAGTCAGTTGATTCAAAAACGTAAATCTGTGCGTGATGTAATGGACCGAATTGCGAAGCTTCCTGATGTGCCTGTACATGAAGTAAAAGGGATGGATGAGCCGTGGCGTTACCGCAATAAGTCACAAATACCATTTGATACGGAGAACGACCGCGTAATTACGGGCTTCTATAAAGCTCGTACACATCACATCGTGGACACAGATGTTTGTCTGATTCAGACGCAAGAAGCAGACGAACTGATGACATTGCTGAAATATAAGCTTCAACAGTTGGGTATTGAGACGTATGATGAACGAACACATAAAGGTATGCTACGTCATTTGATCGTTAGAAAAGCGCGTAAAACAGGTCAAGTAATGGTTGTACTAGTTACACGCCATAGAAAATTCCCGCAAAAAGATGCGGTAGTCGATTTAATTCAGCAACAGTTACCCGATGTGACGTCTATTATGCAAAATGTGAATACAGCGAATACGAACGTCATTATGGGGAATGAAATGATTCATTTATACGGATCAGAAGTTATTATTGATCGAATTGGTGAAATTGAATTTGAAATTTCAGCACGCTCTTTCTATCAAATCAACCCTGTTCAAACAGAAGTATTGTACCAACAGGCACTGGATTATGCGAACCTAACTGGAAATGAAACCGTAGTGGATGCGTATTGTGGAATAGGAACGATTTCATTGTTCTTGGCTAAACAAGCAAAGGAAGTATACGGAGTGGAAATAGTACCGCAGGCGATAGAAGATGCCAAGCGTAACGCAGAACTAAACGATAGTAACAACGCTCATTTTGAAGCGGGATCAGCAGAAGAGATTATTCCAAAATGGTACGCGCAAGGTAAAGAGTTTGATGTATTAGTCGTTGATCCACCACGTAAAGGATGCGATGAAAACTTACTAGAAACCATTCTAAATTATAAGCCGAAGAAAATTGTATATGTGTCTTGTAATCCAGGAACATTGGCGCGTGATTTACGTATTCTCGAAGATGGTGGCTACCGCACGAAAGAAGTCCAACCAGTAGACATGTTCCCGCATAGCAGTCACGTCGAGTGCGTGGCGTTGATAGAGTTGAATTAGCTCAGCGGGATTAACGATGGCTTTCATTTAAGATGAATGAAAGTAAAGAATATATAAGAAGTTACTTTGAACGGAATTGGCCATGCTGTACTTATCAACGTCCATATAGGCGGAGTATAGTCTACAAACAATACCTATAACGCGTAGTCATAAGATGTAAAAGAACGCAGAATGGGTTCTGTAATGATATTTAGAAAATATAGAATATAATAAGCTTGATGGACAGTAGTGACAAATAAAAAAAGCCTGTGCCACATTGAATTCAATGTGGCACAGGCTTTTTAAATTATTACAATGCACAGTATCAATGGAAATTTATTTTCTTCTCATGTCAATATTTCTTGAGTTTGTGTTGCTTTTTTCAACGGTCTTTTCAAACTCGACAACCACAAAGTACTTACTTTCTCCTATCTTCTCAACACTTGTGATTTTTCCATTACGCCCTTTTATCCTTACCTTTTCATCCACGGCTGGTATGATTCGAGAAGCTACATTGAGCACCTCAATTTTGTCTTCGAAATAATGAATAGCATACATATTCTAATCCCCTTACTTAAGATAAGTGTTGGTATACATTCATTTTATGAAAATGATTGTGAAATAGAACGTAGCAAGTTATTTTGCGTATCTATTCATTTGTAACGCAAGTACTCTTCATTAAGTACCCATTAAGATTATGTCCCCAAAATGTAAAGGATATTTTTTTAAAAACTTGTAGATCTCTGCATGTCACTCTCATTGCTTATACTATATATCCTCTTCATTTATTGGCCAGTTACCATAACTGATCATGCTAGGGGATAGCCAGTATTGATACCTTGTATGATTTGTGCAGGCAAATCAGAGAATTTGATCGTATCGTCATTCCAGATTATATACGCTGTATGGATCGATACACGATAATAATACACTGATACAAAAGCCCATCAGAAAACTTGTATATCGCCTTATTTATAATTTTACGTGTTAGTGAATGTTTTTTAAAACGACAACAATATTCTCCAGGTATAAACTGGCATATGGAAACGTAAGATACTTAGGAGTTAGATATAAAAATAATGAATGAGGTGATCTGCTTGACTGAATATTCATCATCAGATAATAAGAAAAGAATCAATGAAAACAGCAAGAATGAACAATTGGATAAGTTCCGTACTAGCGATGCTGGAAAGCCGATGACGACGAATCAGGGAAGAAAGGTCTCGAATGACTCGAGAATTTTAACTGCCGGGGTGCGTGGGCCGGGAGTACTTGAGAATATACATTTCTTTGAAAAGATGACATCTTTCGTGCATGAAACGATACCAGCAAGAAGGCTTCACGCTAGAGGTTACGGGGCACATGGAGAGTTTGAGTGTTACCAATCTATGAAGCAGTTCACCAAAGCGGGGTTTTTGCAGGAGGCTGGTAAAAAGACTCCGTTATTTGTTCGCTTTTCAACGGTGCAAGGAAATAAAGGATCGAAAGACACAGCAAGAGACTTACGTTGTTTAGGTGTCAAGTTTTATACAGAAGAAGGAAATTATGACATGACGATGATTGCCTTCCCGGTTTTGATCAACCAAGACCCGTTGAAATTTCCTGACATGATTCACGCTTATCAGCCTGAACCTCGTACCGGCATGCCACAAGCCGCAGGTGCGCATGATAACTTCTGGGATTATGTTGCGAATAATCCTGAGGCACTGCATATGACACTATGGGTAATGTCTGACAGAGGGCTCCTCAGAAGTTACCGAATGATGGAGTCTTGGTCAGTCAATACGTACTTACTTGTTAATGAACAAGGCGTCAAGACGTTCGTCCGATTTGTTTGGAAGCCTGTTTTAGGATCCCATTCACTGTTGATGGATGAAGCGCAGAAAATAGGAGGCATCGATCCAGATTTCCATCGTCGAGATCTTAGAGATGCCATTGATCGCGGTGCTTTTGCTGAATATGAGTTAGGCGTTCAACTAATTTCGGAAGAAGAGGAATTCAATTATGACTTTGATATACTCGATTCCACGAAATTCTGGCCAGAAGAACTCATACCTGTTCAGATGATCGGAAAAATGACGTTGAATCGGAACGTTGATAATGATTTTGCAGAAAATGAACAGGTTGCATTCAACCCAGCCAATGTCGTACCGGGAATTGGATTTTCCAATGACCCTGTCTTGCAAGGAAGGTTAATCGCCTATCAACCTGCTCAATATCATCGACTGGGAGGTAAGAACTTCCAGCACTTGCCGATCAATCGACCGATTTGTCCGTTCCATAATAACCAGCAGGAAGGATTTATGAAATATGAAATCGATGTGGATCCGACGAATTATCATGAAAACTCACTTTTAAATAATACGCCGTACACCACACCACCTGAGGAAGGCGGTTATGAGCATTACCCATCAAAAGTGTCAGGACACCTTACGCGAGAGCGTCCAGAAAAGTTTGATGATTATTTTACACAACCAAGAATTTTTTGGAATAGCTTAACTGAGATTGAAAAGCAACATATGATTGAAGCACTGAACTTTCAAGTCGGTAGTGTGAAGAGTGAGTCGGTGCGCCAGCAAGTCGTCGATCTATTAGTAAATGTTGATAAAGAGATGGCTACCATTGTTGCAGATACTGTTGGAGTCAATTGTCCAAGCGGAACAAACGTCCCGGTATCCACAAGCTATCCATCCCTTAGCCAAACAACTACGCCTAAATATGCATATTCTTTAAAAGTGGGTGTACTGATTGGCGATGGATTTAACGTAGATGAAGTAATGAATACAATGAAAGTTTTAGAAGAATTCGGTGTTTTTGTTATCATCGTAAGCGATACGCTTGGAACTGTTACAGGAGATAATGGTACAAAATTGAAAGTTAATGAAACATTTCTTACAACAAGTCCGTATTTACTTGATTCACTCTATATTGTTGGTGGAAAATCTAAAAATCAAGAACAATTTAATTATGAATTAAACGAGTATATAAACGTAGCGTATAAACATTATAAACCCATTGGAATCGCTTCAACCGGACAGTCATATATTAGTACATCGGGGAATAATAACTTCGCTGGGGTCGTTTATGCTAAAAATAACCCTGATTTCGGTAAAGATTTTGTCTCAGCAATTGCACAACAACGATTTTGGGATAGAAGATGATTTAATGCTTATTAGGTATATACAGCCGAAAATAGATAGTGCATGCCAGCAGACTAGATCAACACAAAGTAAGTGAACTATATACGTAAAGTGCATAGAGTTGATCGTGGCTGAAATAGCATGGCAACAATAGATTTGATAGTTTTTAAATGAATAGTGAAGTGTGTTTTATGTTCCCTCGGATTAATAGTTCGGGGGCTTTTTGATTTCGAAAGATCTTACTGTAACACGAAAAAGAATAATAGCATTTGACAAGTTATTTATACGAGGTCGTTCGGTATCCTCTCACTCACATGAGCCACGATTGTTTATTTAGTTGTGGCAAGGAAGTATCATGCCTGATTAAAAAGTGAAAGACGCGTATTAGGAACGTATGAATGATCTGATGAGGCTGTGGTGATTGTTGGTGCAGAGGCGCACAAACGAACCTATTTACAGTCATAAAGAAATGCGCAGTGTAATACAGTAATTTGAAAGAAAGAGGTGATGATCATTATTTTTTATACACAAACTCAAATGTATACACAAGCAAGTTTTCGATCGCTTACGGATGCATTACTTCCATCCACTTACGCGCAATCCAATTATGAATCTACCAATTGTAATTCGAATAGGAAGGTTCATGAATACATTATGTATTCTTTGGATCACTACATTTCTATTCAGCAACAATTGCACCACACTATCGTTCCCCTCTCGTACCCTACAGCTATGATGTTGGATATCGCAGCAATTCAACTCGTGAACACGTACCAAGCACAACCACTTCCACAAAGTGCCTTTCAAGGAGGCGGGATGTTTTCCTATCTTTCTCGGCAAGATCGAATACGAACATTAACTGCACTTGAAAATTTAGATGTTGATCTTTACGCTTTGCCCTCTCCATTTCAGAATAATGCAGGGCTGGTGAAAAATATCGTTGATGCTCTTAACCGCTTTTCAGTGCTTGGTTATTACTCGGAATGGCCTGCTTACGGTTCTACAAAGTTATGTTCGCCAAATGAACGACGTCTTGAACACTTCCCTGTGAATTGGCAACAAGTCGGTTACCCAGGTGTATCTTTGGGTTACCGCGATTTTCGTGGGTTTTTATTACGAATGAATAGAAGCGAGGAGAAATATGAAAATGAATCCTGATGTAATTATTATTGGAGCAGGTGGGGGCGGCCCGGTTATCGCCAAAGAGCTTGGGGAATTAGGAATCCGTGTGCAAGTGCTTGAAGCCGGTCCGTGGTACGGAAATAAAAAGTGGCCAGAGCCTAATAAAAATAGAGGGTTTGCAAAGGAGAGTTCAAATCCTGAAGATTTGGACGGCACACTCTACCGTAGTCAATTGACTAGACTTGAAGATGATATGAATGATCCGGTTACCGGTAAGTTCCGTTGGGGCACTGCTGACCGGAGACGCGCACCTTGGTTTAGGAATGTGCCTGATCCTGCTCTAGTTTGGCAAACTGCTGGGATTGGAGGGTCCACACTTCACTACTATGCCAATTGCCCGCGCGCATTTCCGCATGCGATCGATAACGAATGGCCAATTCGTTACAAAGATCTAATTCCATATTATGAAAAAGTAGAAGCTACATTACCAGTTGAGTTTGCGCCCACTACATCTAAAGAAGCGCTTTTCTATTACGGCGCAGAAAAAGCAGGCTTTACTCTTAACAAAACATTAGATGTGACAACGAGTGGATACCGTCCTCAACCCAATGCAATTTTACCGCCAAATGAACATTTAATGGATCCAAATTATTCATTAGAACAATTAAGTCATATGGAAGGTTGCACGTTAAGTGGACATTGTGGGCAAGGGTGTCCGTACGGCCCGAAACTTGAAAAGATGGCGAAACGAACTACAGCTGTTAGTTATGTCCCTTTAGCAATGAAAACTGGAAACGTTACGTTTAGGCCAAATACATTTGTAACGAAGGTTTTAACAGAGCGTGATGCTAACGGAAAAGAATGCGCGATTGGCGTTAAAATACGTGATACGTGGACAGGGGAAGTTGAAGAATTGTACGCAAAAGTTGTCGTGATGGCGGCTGGTTGCGTGGAAACTCCCCGTCTATGGCTGAACTCTGAATTGCCGTATAACGCTTGGGTAGGTCGTGGATTGACTAATCATTATATGGATACGGTTACCGGAACATTTGACGAGGAAACATTGATGAGGATCTTAGGAAGTCCTGCCGTTAATCCATTTGTCGGGCATACATCCGCTGCACGACTTGATTATCCCGGCCTTGGCATGATTGAAAATATGGGGGAAAGCCCGGGGCTCTCCGCTCAACTGCTGTTTGGGTTTAGCCAATACGGTTATAACGACCTCCACGAATCCAGTTCAGATAGATGGGACCAGCGTGGAATGCTTGTCGGTGCCGAACTGGATGAGGCGATGAAAGACTACAGACGAACACTTACACTTCTAATCGTTACAGATGATGAAGTACAATATCACAACCGTGTTGAGCTGGATCCCCATATTAAAGATGAACACGGGGCAGTACCCATTGTACATTATACACCGAGTCAGAAGTCGAAAGAGAGAAGAGAGCAGTTAGTTCATATAGCGACAGATATTTTACGGGAAGCAGGTGCGAAAAAGGTACATCGTGCAGATCTTCCACCGAATCTTTATATTCATTTACAAAGTACAATGCGAATGGGTTTTGTTGTCGACACTTCGTGTGAGGCCTATCAAGTAGATCGTCTCTTCATAGCAGATAATAGTGCTGACTACAATTCCCTTGGTGGACCTAATCCAACGTTGACAACGCAAGCATTGGCAACGAGAACAGCAGAGTTACTAGCGAAAAAATATTTTTAAGATTATTCCTTGAATACGTTAACAATCCAAAGAGAATTTCACTCAAAAGCGTGCGTAAGGGCGTAAAAAGCAGAAACGAATATAGTGAACAGACCGAACCTTTCTTGAGGGTATCGCATAGCATAGATCAGTATACTAAAGGAGTGAATTATGATTATGTATGGTTTTTACTATGCTTACCCACAGGTGATGACTGCATCGCCTATGCAGTCTCAGTCGGGACATCAGGAACACAAAAGGCATCCAATTGCACAGCCTGACTATGTAAATCAAAGCCCGGCAAACTACACTACTATTCATCCCACGGATAAAATACCGCAGCCTAACCGGTATGTCACCCGTGTGGAACCTGTTTTTCTGGATCACCTGAGCCGTCATCAAGGACTTGATATCACAGTCCAAACAACTGCAAAAGAGGTTAAGGGAAAGTTGGCGGCAGTGGCAATCGACCATATTGAATTGAAATTAAGTGACACTAAATCACTGCACGTACGGTTGGATCAAATCGTGTATTTTGAAGGCCTTTCTTTGGGATCGTAACCTATATATGGAGTACTACTTAGTTTTTTAGAAGACGGATTACCTATCGGTATTCCGTCTTCTTTAGTGCGCTCAGCATAGGTGTAGTCTACAAGAAGAGACAACTTGTGAAAGTAGAGGTAACAGCTAGCTTAACGTAAGGGTGACTGTCGTAACGCGAAATTTGAAAGGAGCCTGCGACAAGTCTTCAGTCTGACGAACATAAATTTCATATAAGGCTAGGTACAATTGAGTGAACTTGTACAACAAAATCCTTTCTGTCATAATTGTAAAAGTGAATGAAACAGACAAGTACGAAAAATACTACATTCTTACTTGAAGGGTTGAACAATCAGAAGTCAGCAGAAACGGCTCTTCAATTTCCTTACATGGAATTTAGAATGTTTAAGATACCTTTGGTTGCAAACGATTAAAACACTTTTCGCTTTGATATCTTCTTTTTACATACATTATTTAATAATTTATTATATACAAATGTAGAAATGTCCTAAGCATCGACTTCATGTTATAATTACTGAATTAGTTATTTATAATGGAAAGGGGGGACACATTTGGCATTAGGCATATTAGAGATCATGTATATAGTTTTAGTAATCTTAGCAGTAGGAATTCAAGTCATATTATATAAAAGTAAATCTAATAATAGTATAATTATAATCAATATGTTGTTTGGCCTGCTTTTATCCTACTTAGCGTTCACATCGTTTCCTACCAACTTTACCATTCAAAAGACACTTGCCATAGTAATGGGGATTGTAGCTATATTGGCAGTTATTATTAAATTCAGAAGTGAAGAGCTTGTGATATTAAGTAAAATATCGCTCTCAATTTCTATCGCAGTTAGTTTAGCGTTACTATTTTTGTAAAGAATAGATTATGAATATAGAGTGCATGTTCACATAGTTGCAAAAGATCAAATACCCTATTTACAATTTGGCTGATGAAACTAAGTTTACCGCTCTATTTGTGTATTTACAGGAATGATGGAAGCGAATGAAAAATGACAAGGACAAGACATCGTGTAAATGGATGTCTTGTCTTTTTTACTTCTTCTATCACTGCATCAACGTCTTTCAGATTGCTATATATACTTATGGTCAGTAGTGTGTGAAGACTCCATTTCTTCCGCTATAGCTTTCGTTTCGTGTATCGTACCGTAGGGATGATTTGGAGGCGCATAAATCGAATATAATTTGATAGGTACAGTGCCAGTATTCGTGATATTATGCCAAACCCCAGCGGGAATAATAATACTATCATCTGCCTGGACTTGCCGTTCGAAATGTACTTGGTCTTTTGTATTCCCCATTTGAACCACGCCTTGCCCTTCCTCAAGCCGAATAAATTGATCAACATGGGGATGTATTTCCAAACCAATATCCTCTCCTGGTGCAATACTCATGAGTGTGAGTTGCAAGTGGTCACCTGTCCATAATGCAGTACGGAATGTTTGGTTCCTTTTTGTTGCCTCTTCTATATTAATCGTGAAAGGCATAGGGCCATAATCGGTTTGACTACGGTGTAGTAGTACAGAAGGATATTCAGTATGATTCATTTGCTGTAAAGGGTACATATGGAAACAAGGCCATATATACATCGGTTGATACCAACATACTAATATGAAATTAGAAACAGATTGATTGATAACACTCATCCCTCTCTTTATATTTTCATCATAGTATATGTGTGAAACTTGAATTTGTGTGTAAAAGAAAAATGAGTAAACTGCTAAACCTATTGTGATTAGAATTCACAAAGTAGTCATATGTAAGCGGTTCAACTTTGAATGATTTGTGAAAGGCTTCACAATACGACTAAACTATATGAAAAGGATAGTATACTAAAAGTAACAAGAGAAGTTGATTATAGATTCTCGCTTACTGAATCAAAATTTAATCGTAAAGGAGACTGAACAATATGTGGGTTATCACATTGTTCGAAACAGAGAAAGTACGGATCTTTGAATATGCAGAGAAAGCAGAAGCTACAATTGCCATGGAAAAGTTCAATGAGTACGCTGTTTTATCCTATACAAAATAAAAATCACTGAACATGCACATAGCTAATACTTATGAACGACAGAATAGTAAACCAAAAGGAGACTGACAAACATGTGGGTAATTACTTTATTTGATCAAGCGAATGTACGGATATTTGAGTATGCAGAGAAGGTAGAGGCTATGAAGGCAATGAAGAGTTTCAGTAAATATGCTGTTCTTTCTTACACAAGATAAGCAGTTACCACTTTAACCGTAGCGTATTTTGCTGCGGTTTTTTTGCGTGGGAATTGAATTGGAATGTATATAACTGGATGTTCTAGTTGGCAACCACTGTCGAGAGATGTACTATTATGTTGATATAAAAATTAAACTATTTTTATAAAAAACACATAACTTCTATTAGGCTGATAAGAAAACGTTTGCAGACACAATTCCGACATATGTAAGCGTTTTGACTTTGAATGAATTGTGAAAGGTCTCACATATCGGTTTCTTTTGTTGTAGAACAGAGTATGATAAGAGTAACAAAAGAAATTGGTTAGCAGATTCCATTCAAGGAACTATGCCACCAAACAAAAGGGAGATTACACAATATGTGGGTGATCACATTGTTTGACGAAGCAAACGTAAGGATCTTTGAATATGCTAAAAAAGCCGAGGCAACAAATGCAATGAAAAACTTTAACCATTACGCAGTTTTAACATACACATACTAAGTGTTGGCTTTACTATGAATAAATGAATACAAATTAAAAGGGGACTGACAAACATGTGGGTTATTACATTATTTGATCAAGCAAACGTAAGGATCTTTGAATATGCTGAGAAGGCCGAGGCAACAAATGCAATGAAAAACTTTAACCATTATGCAGTTCTAACATACACATACTAAGTGTTGGCTTTACTAGTGATAAATGAATACAAATTAAAAGGAGACTGACAAACATGTGGGTAATTACTTTATTCGACCAAGCAAACGTACGTATTTTTGAATATGCAGAGAAAGCAGAAGCGACAGATGCCATGAAGAATTTCAGCAAATATGCAGTTCTATCATACACAAAATAATTACTTCATCCTATAACCGTAGCGTGTAACCGCTACGGATTTTTTTATGTTTCTTTATACTTTTTTAGTTAGGACATTAATTCTCACACAATCTACTATGCTAGAATACGACTAGATCAATTATGTGATTAGTCCAGTAAAGAAGGGAATTATATGTTGAGCAATTTGAATACCTTTTTCCAACGATGGATTGCCATCTTAACCCCCTTTAGCTTAGTGATGGGCGTATTGTTTCATCAAGTAGGGGAGCAGTTATTATTTATCGTTTCTTGGTTGTTTGCATTTATGACGTTCGTAGGCAGTCTTGGTATGAATGTCAAAGAAGTACGTATGGTAAGGAAATATCCGGCCGTAGTACTCGTAAGTATTGCTTTTCTGCATCTAGTAATGCCTACATGGGCTTATTTTTTATCTACGGTATTTTTCGATGATCATTTACTTACGGTAGGTTTTGTGTTGGCGGTTGCTATTCCAACGGGCGTTACGAGTGTGATTTGGGTAACCATTTCCAAGGGTAATCTGCCTTTATGCTTATCTATCATATTAATTGATACATTATTAGCACCTATCATTTTACCGGCAATTCTTTATGTCGTTGTGGGAGAAAGTGTAACAATCGATACAATGTCATTAATTATTAATTTACTTTGGATGATTGTACTACCTACCATACTTGGGATTACATTGAATGAACTGTCAAAGGGGCACGTTCAAAAGATTTGGGGCCCACGTTTAGCACCTTTCTCTAAACTAAGTCTGTTTGCGATTGTTGCGATTAATGGCAGTGCAGTAGCGCCTTATGTACGGAAAGTTTCTCTGGAACTGGTTGGCGTTATTGCCCTCGTACTATTCATCGCGATGACAGGCTATGCAGCTGCCTTATGGATTGCACATGTACTCTGGAAGGACCCTGTGATTGCTACGACATTCATGTATGTGGGCGGCATGCGAAATATTGCAACAGGAGTCGTGATTGCGACTACGTTCTTCCCAGCGAAAGTCGTCATGCCGGTCGTTTTCGGTATGCTATTTCAGCAAGTACTTGCCTCCGTGTACAATAAGGTAGGGAACTGGTATGGAAGACGTTATTTCAAGGTAAATGAAGTAGGATAAAATAAAACAACTGCCGTCATTCTGAAGATCAGAATACGGCAGTTGTTTTATTTTAGCTTCTTATTTTTAGGTCTAGATCCAAACTCTGCAGAAAATTCTTCTGGTGAATGGCCTTCTGGATGCTGGTTATTGCTATTGCTGGCTTCTTTGTTTTTATTTTGATACGTGCCCAACGGGTTGTGTGTCCGTTCATTCATGGTTTTTTTATTATTTTTATTTGTCATGTTCGTCCACCTCCTATCGACTAGGATAGACAAAAGTCGAAGTTTTATGCGGCAGCTGACGATATCAATAGGTGTCTGAAAAATGGTAGTATGATTAAAAGCAGAGGTGGAATTATGCGAAAAGTATCTAGAATCTTACTGTTACTCCTCGTCGTTGCACTTTTTGTAATAGCAACAGGGTGTTCAAATCAAGAGAACGAACAGAATGAAGAATCCAAACAAACAGAAATACGAAATAAGCAGAACAAACAAGCATTAATTGCAGTCCACGATGCAGCTGAAAAAGGAAATCTACCCAATCAACAATGGCAAGTAGGAGAAACTACTTATCAGCAAGTCAAAGATCAAGTAGGGGAGGCAGATAAGATAGAACACAGTAGGAAGGAAAGCTATGCGATTTATGAAAAAGAGCAGCTGAAGCTTCACTTGACAGAGAATAATTTAGTCTATAAATTGCGTGCAGTGGAATCAAAGCTTAATGAGGTAACGCAGTTGCAAACAAAGGCAATACTAGGAGATCCAGATAGACTGAGACAAGTGAATGAGCAGACAATCTTTGTTTATGATTTGAATGACGAATACCAATTAACTTTGCTATTTTCTTCTTCAGACAACCATGCGTCCATCGTAGAAATTGCTGTTCTTCATAAGCCGAGTGTAGAAGTTCAGGCTGTGTTACAGGAAATGCAACTAGATGAAAAGCTTGGTCAGTTGATTATGATGGGTGTGCAAGGTCCGCAACTGGATTCAGCAGCAAAGACATTTATCCAAGAAAGGCATGTCGGCGGCATCATTTTATTTAATCGTAATTTCGTTTCTGTTTCGCAGTCGCTTAACTTGATTAATGAGTTAAAACAAGCGAATGCGAATGCAAAAACGCCCTTATTCATTAGTGTAGACGAGGAAGGTGGACGAGTTACTCGACTGCCAAAAGAGCTCGTAAAAACTCCATCTAATCGTAAGGTTGGGAATGCCGCAAACGGAAAATATGCATATGATATTGGAGAGTTAATTGGTCGCAAAATGAGTGCGTTGGGATTGAATATGGATTTTGCACCCGTACTTGACGTAGATAGTAATCCGAAGAACCCAGTGATTGGCGACCGTTCGTATAGTGCGGATGCACAGCTAGTTAGCAAAGCAGGGATCCAGCAAGCGAATGGTATGGCGTCGCAACATGTCATACCTGTCGTCAAGCACTTTCCGGGACATGGTGATACAAGTGTAGACTCACATATTGATTTGCCCGTGATTACACATAATAAGGAACGATTAAAGAATGTAGAACTACTTCCCTTTAAACAAGCGATTGAAGGTGGCGTACATGCGGTAATGGTCGGGCATTTACTTGTAGAAGCATATGATCCGAAAACACCTGCATCATTTTCAAAAATAATTATTCAAGACCTATTGCGTGATGAATTACAGTTTGACGGTGTAGTTATTACAGATGACTTGGTCATGGGAGCTATCGAAAAGAACTATTCGATTGGAGAGGCGGCAATCCAATCTATTGTAGCGAGTGGAGACATTTTACTCGTTGGGCATAAATATACGCCAGTAGACGAAATACTCACTGCCTTACAAAAGGCAGTCAATGAAGGAGTCATTACAGAACAACGAATCAATCAAAGTGTCGAACGTATATTATTGCTGAAGCAACAGTATGAAGTGGAGGATATTCCACGAAAGCAAGTCGATGTGGAAGAGTTGAATCAACAAACAAAGGAACTTATCAAGAAAATCAATTAGCTAATTAACGAAAAAGGAGTGATCGCATGGATGAACAGGTTCTTTTGCTTCATGGTTTCAATAAAAGCTCACGTGATATGCAGACATTGTTTACCTATTTAGAACAGCATGGCTTTCATTGCAGATCACTCGACTTATCGTTCACTTATCATGAATTTGGTCAATCATTTTTTCTTGTGGAAGAAGTTTTATCCGAAATGGTATCACACAAAAAAACACCCATCCATCTAGTAGGCCACAGTACAGGTGGTCTACTTATTCGAAAAGTATTACAGGAAACACAATGGATGGATTCAATTGGCCACTGTGTGCAAATTGCCACGCCTAATCGAGGAAGTCGACTTGCGCACGTGGCAGGGAAAATTGCGGGATATACTGAGTGCTATAGAACATTACGGTCGTTAAACGCAACGTATATTGAGCAGCTGAATTTGCCGGACATAACTAGCTATTCAATTGGTGCAATCGCAGGGACACGCAATCATTTATGGCTTGGAAAGTTAATTCAAGGCGCAAATGATGGACGGGTAGAATTGGATTCAGTTTATTATCCGGGACTATCTGATTTTATCGCTTTGCCATATGGACATAAAGAAATCCATCATCAGAAAGAAGTAGCTGAATTAACTGCACGTTTTTTGCAAACTGGGCATTTTTGATAAAGCATGGTCTTAATACTTGAAAAAATTCACAGCTTTTATTCCCTTGTAATATTCATTTCAGCGGGCATGCTACAGCTGAGGGAATAAGGAGGATGATTGGATGGGTATTAGTGAAGAGTTGAAAAAGTTGAAAGCATTTCACTGTGATGATCGATGTGTGCTGTCCGTATACTTAAACACGAATCCTGCTGATCCTGACCAACAGCAAGCAGCGTGGAGAATTCATTTGAAATCAGGATTAAAAAGACTTGATGAATATCTCGTCGCATCTGGAGATGAAAAAGAATTGACTGCATTTCGTTCCGTGAAAGACCGTGTGATGAAGGAAGTTGAAGATAAGCAAAATGATTTGGCGAAGGGTGTTATCATTTTTGCAGCAGCTGATCCTGAAGTTTGGTCTGTTCATTATGTTCAAGTGGCAGTTAAGACGAGCTTTCATTGGGAAAATCAAGCGATGACGAATGAATTGGAGTATATGTTACAAGCATATCCAGAAGCGGGAATTATACTCCCAAGTTACAGCAATGTCCGGATTTTGGATACTGCAATGGGTAGAGTCCATGACGAAACAGTGTATGAATTTGATTCGGGTCTTGACGTTTGGAAAGAACAAAAGATGATCAAGTCTTCTATACAGCGGGGAGTAGGAGGACATACAGACAAATTTGATCATCGATTAAAAGAGAATTTAGATCGTTTTTATAAAGACATGGGTGCTGTGGTCGGCAACATGAAGAAGAAGCGCGGATGGAAAGAAGTGCATGTGGCAGGGGAAGCGGAACTGGCCAAAAGCTTTGCGTCTATCTTGCGTGAAAAACCCGAAAGCTGTATTCATAAAAACTTTGGAAAATCGAACAATAATCAAGTCATCCAAAAAATCTTCGAATCCCGTTAAGTAATACCATAAGAGGATGCCCCAGAGGTAGGGGCATTCTCTTTTTGTTTTGGTTCCTTAGAGCGCGACAAAATATTTACATAGTGAAGGCGGATTAAAGCATCAGTCTGAGACGCGCCACCCTACTTTATTTCCCGTCGATTATCATGTGACCCTACTAAAGATTAATAATTAAAGTAATTTCAGAATATTAATAGTATACTAAGTTCTAAAGGGGGATTAACATGGGAAGAGGCAGGAAAATTACGCTGTGGGCACTTAGTATACTATCAATTGTTGTGGTTCTAATTGCTATATTTGCAAACGCTTACATATCAAAATCAAAACCACTGATAGCAGGAGAACATCAAGTCTCATTCGTTGATCAAGAAGTAGTTGTGACACGTGATCGCAAGGGAGTGCCGCATATCCATGCCGCTTCGGATGAAGACCTGTATCGAGCGCAAGGTTATGTGCAAGCACAAGACCGTTTATTTCAAATGGATTTAGCACGCAGGCAGGCAAGTGGTCGTCTAGCTGAAGTCATCGGTGACAAGGCTGTCGATACGGATAAGTTATTCCGTACTTTCAGTCTGCGAAATGCAGCGGAAGCTTCATATGAAGGCTATGGAGAACATGCTAAAAAAGTGCTTGGCTGGTATGCAGAAGGGGTCAATGCATTCATTGAAGAAGCTACATCTGAAAAGAAATTGTCCTATGAATTTGCGCTGCTTGGATATGAGCCTGAAGAATGGACACCAGTAGATTCATTAACTATTGGGAAATATATGGCTTATGACTTAGGAGGTAGATGGCAACCGCAAGCATTCCGCCACTGGGCAATTAATGCATTTCCAGAAGAGAAAGTGAAAGATTTATTCCTGATGTATCCGAAAAATGCAGAGTCCATTATGACGGCTAATAAAGAACATGAAGTAGAGGTGGCGGGACGTTTTCTACCGGGACTCTCCCCACCTGAATTCAATGGTAGTAATAATTGGGTAGTATCAGGGGAAAAAACAGCTTCTGGTAAACCATTACTGGCTGATGACCCTCATTTAGGTCTAAGCACGCCTTCTATTTGGTACCAAATGCATCTACAATCTCCTGAACAAAATGTAGAGGGAGTAATCTTTGCAGGGATTCCAGGAATCATCTTAGGTAATAATGAAGATATCGCCTGGGGAGTCACGAATGTTGGACCGGATGTGCAAGATCTTTACATTGAGGTCCCACATCCAAGTAAAAAAGCCCAATTCCGTTATGACGGCAAGTGGGAGCAAGCAGAAGTACGTAATGAGACGATCAAAGTGAAAGGTGCTGATGATATTCCATATGAAGTCATCGTCACGAAACACGGTCCTATCATTTCAGACGTAATGTACAAAGATCAAGATCCGAATGCGTTGTTCTCTATGCAGTGGACGGCACTTGAGCCGACTCTTGAACTGGAAGCCATTATGGAGATGAATAAATCATCAGATTGGGATAGCTTTGAAAAAGCATTAGAGAAATTTCACGCACCTGCACAGAACTTCGTCTTTGCTTCGACGGACGGTACGATTGCATATAAAGCGAACGGTCGCATTCCCATCCGTAAACAAGGTGACGCACAATTGGCAGTGCCAGGAGATTCTTCCGACTATGGTTGGGAAGGCTATATTCCATACGATGAACTGCCGCGTGTAGTGAATCCTGAGGAAGGTTTCATCGCCACCGCGAATAATGAAGTAGTGGATGAAAATTATCCATATCACATCACAAAGTTTTGGGCACAGCCATACCGCTTTGAACGGATTGCAGAAGTGCTGCGAGAAGGAGATCACTTCACAGTGGAGGATATGATGAAACTGCAAATGGATCAAAAAAACCTCTATGCAGCAGAATTCCTTGATTCGATGATTCAATCAGTAGAGAAACAAGACCAATCAGGTGACTACAAAGAAGTGTTGGCAACGTTGAAACAATGGGATCAAGTTGATTCAAAAGATAGCAGTGCTCCGTTAATTTTTCACAAGTGGATGAAACAATTGCAAATTGACATGTTCCGAGATCAAATGCCTACGGATGTCTATGAATTAATGCCAGGAAAAAACCAAATTACAGATGAATTGCTTCGTAAAGGCTATAACGGAGAAGAAAGCGTCTGGTTAGAAGAAAAGCAAGGTATCGATCAATGGGTGTATGAATCATTCGGCAATGCAATGAAAAAAATTGCCAATGACTTTGGTGACAAGCAACAAAAATGGGCATGGGGCAACTATCACCAACTGACATTCCCTCACCCACTAGCAAGTGCCTCACCGGTATTTGAAAAACTATTAAATCCCGAAAAACAACCAATTGGTGGATCTACTATTACCGTACAAGCAGCTGCCTTCAAAGATGACGGCTCCGTCAACCACGGTGCCTCGTGGCGTTTCGTTGCTGATCTGGACGACTTAACCAAAACATATCATGTCGTCGGACCGGGTCAAAGCGGACACCTAAAATCCAAATGGTTCCATGACCAAGCAGAGGACTGGGCAAAAGGGTACTACCACGAGACACTCATGACACAAGAAATACCTGACGGACATGTACTGACATTGCAACCGAAAGCGAAGTAATTGGAAGCGGCTAAGGACTATTCATGAAGCGGTGGTTTCACAGCTTCTTGCGATAGTCCTTTTGCGTTGCGCGAGGTAGTGCCGTGACTATAAATAATGAGTGGCTTGCTTTGAACTCGCTAAGCTACGTTAAAATGAATAGGAAACAGAATCAGTAAACTACTGATAAAAAACTAAAAACATCTTTCACATGGTATACTAGACGGATTCTAATTTGCACAGCATTATCGGAGGAATCGTTCAATGAAACATTTAGCAGGCGGCATACAATGGACCGTCTTTCTCATCGCATCATCTATTGCAGCGCCTATCGCGATTGCGCACGTTTTTGGCATGGATGCAGTAGCCACCTCTCTATTCATGCAACGGACTATATTCGTCCTAGGCATCGCCAGTTTAATTCAAGCATTTTTCGGGCACCGAATGCCAATCAATGAAGGACCCGCTGGCTTATGGTGGGGGATCTATGTAGTCTATGCCGGAATGGTCGGCATTTTTTATTCAACGTCGACAGACGCTTTACAGGCATTACAAAGTGGGATGTTGTACAGTGGAGTGCTATTCATTATCCTGGCGGCCACGGGAGTTATTACAAAAATGAAAGTGCTCTTCACACCTGCGATCACATTCACTTATTTAATGCTGTTAATCCTACAATTAAGCGGAACTTTTGTGAAAGGAATGTTGGGGGTCGAAAAAGCAGGAGACTACCTGGACCCAGTCATTTTACTTGGAAGTTTCCTAGTGTTATTGATCACATTTATTGCAATGGCTAACAAACGCCCGTTCATATCTAAATATGCGATATTGATTTCAATTGTACTTGGCTGGGGAATTTTCTTAATCCTAGGTAAAACACCAACTATTGCAAAAGTGTCCGATCAGTTAATCCAACTACCGGAAATGTTCGTCTATGGAAAGCCTGTATGGGACAGTGGCGTTCTCGTGACAGCGATCTTTATCACATTATTATTAGTAGCCAATATGCTTGCATCGATTCGTGTCATGGAACATTTATTGAAGCAATCTTTTCAAATCAACCCGACCGATCGCTTACGCCAAGGAGCATATGCCTCAGGATTCATTCATATGATCGCAGGAGCCTTTTCTGCTATTGGATCCGTACCGATATCAGGTTCTGCTGGGTTTGTAGGCACGACACGTATGCCGTCCATTAAACCATTTATTATGGGTAGCACGCTCTTAGTGTGTATCACGTTATTTCCAAGTGTCATGGCCATATTTGCGGCTTTGCCTGCACCCGTTGCATACGCTGTGACTTTCGCAATCTTTACGAAAATGGTGTCGATGGCATTCAATGAACTCGATGCGGATCCAGAAAAAGAACGTGCGCGCCAAGCCGTAGCATTTGGATTGATGGTAGGTATAGGTACAATGTTCGTCCCAGCAGAAAGTCTGTCGCAACTTCCTGCCGTGGTAGCTTCAACCTTATCTAACGGATTAATTACAGGAACGATTCTCGCGATCATGATTGAGCAATATATGATACGCAGAAGGAAAGGGAACACGTATAGTGAGATGTAAAAAAGCCCAACAGTGCTCATTGTCGGGCTTTTTTACGAATTATTTTCTTTTATCTTCTGTTGCACGATAGACTTCTTTCAAAGCATCGCGATACTCTTTACCACTTGCATTTTTCCGAGCGCGTAAAGCTTCTTCGGCAGTGGCTTCAAACTCCAGTCCCATTTCCTCGTTGATTGTTCCTTTATGAAACAAATGACGTATATCTTGATCCATAGAAATCCCTCCTCGTCATAATATGGTTTCATTCGAGATAACCATACATGAAGAAGAGTATTTCATTGAAAGAAAAAGGATTCCATGTCAAATTGTCGAATGAAGTAAAGTAGTAATACAATTCAGAAAAGGGAGTGGATCTGCATATGAGTAAAAAAGTATTGATTCTTGGCGGAGATGCCGTGGAAGCATTGGAAATTTTCTACCCGTATTATCGTTGTTTGGAAGAAGGATTTGACACGACTATTGCTTCACCAGCAGTAAAGAAATTATATACCGTTACCCATGACTTCATTGATGGAATGGAAACATATGTGGAAAAACCAGCGTATGGACTGGATTCGCATATTGCCTTCAAAGATGTCCATCCTGCAGACTACGATGCGCTCATTATTCCAGGTGGACGCGCACCAGAGTATATTCGTCTAGACGAATTCTTACCAGCTATTGTACGGCACTTTTTTGAAGAAAATAAACCAGTGGCGGCAGTTTGCCATGCTGCACAAGTATTGTCCGTCATTCCAGATCTAATGAAAGGCAGAGAATATACGGCCTATATCGCATGTAAGCCAGACGTTACAGCAGCGGGTGCCACATATATTGAAAAAGATCTTCATACAGAAGGAAATCTAGTGTCAGGACATGCTTGGCCTGATCTTCCAGGTTTAATGAGGGAATTCATGAAAATGGTCAATAAATAAAATATGCAAAGCTCGTTAGGCTTTGCAACAGACTGAAGACAAATCCAGAAATGGTACTGTCTTCAGTTTTTTTATATGGAATTTAGTAAGCAAGTAGAACAAATATCAAGAAGAGTAGAAAGGGAATCAGTAATGCTAAAAATAAGCCAGTCACAATTAGAATCGTACCAAATCCACGCCAAGAAGAAAAGTGATGGACAATCCCGATACCTTTAGACAGAATCACAGTACCGAAAATGCCTAATGCTAGTGTGAGTAAGTTTGTCAATAATAATACAATAGATAAAGTTCCAAATACAGCAGCATCTGCGTTGTTCATCATATCAACAAATAAATTCTTACCGAAAATAATGACTAGTAGCAAGTTAATCGGCATCATCCAGATCATCGGAATCGAAGCGATCGGTGACATTTGCACCATATCCTTGAAATTCCCTGTGCCTCCAAGCCATTTACCTACCCATGTGTAGAGAGCGGAACTAATGAACAGGCTGATAATAGTCCCGATGAATGACGATAGTATACTAAGCAGGATAATTAGAGGCAATGATAGATCAGGTAATAGGTCCGTTTCAGCAAATGATGTCAAACCGACGCTAACAGAAGTAAGGAATAAGATGAAAAAACTATAATTCCATGTTTTATATTCGAGAACATACCGAATCGTTTGCTTAGGTTGTGTCCATACCGAAATGAGTGGCTTCATGTGAAGACCTCCTTTTATATAGTCTACTATACGTGAGAGTGCTACCAGATGTTTCATAAAGTTGGTTTAAAATCCTTAAACATTAAAAAAACATATAGATTTGCTATACTTTTCCTAGCAACTATTGGAGGAGGAATTATTCATGGCAAAATTATTTAGTCCTTATACTATACGTGGCGTCGAATTTAAAAATCGGATCGCAATGGCACCGATGTGTATGTATTCTTCACATAATCAAGATGGTAAAGTAGAAGACTGGCATAAAACACATTATACGACTCGCGCAGTTGGACAAGTCGGCCTAATTATCGTTGAAGCCACAGCCGTTCAGCCGCAAGGAAGAATCTCAAGTGAGGATTTAGGAATCTGGTCAGATGAGCATCTAGAAGGTCTAACTGAAATCGTTCGCTTGATGAAACAGCACGGTGCCCGTACCGGTATCCAATTAGCACATGCAGGCAGAAAAGCGACAGTGGACGGAACTATTCATGCTCCAAGCCCCATTGCATATAGTGAACAATATAAAACGCCGACGGAAATGACAATTACTGATATCGAAGAAACGATTGAAGCTTTTAAACAAGGAGCTATCCGTTCAAAGCAAGCTGGTTTTGATGTAATTGAAATTCATGGCGCACATGGATACTTACTAAATGAGTTTTTAACACCGTTATGTAATCATCGTGACGATCAATACGGTGGATCAGCAGAAAATCGTTACCGTATACTTGGACAAGTGATTGATGCCATCCGGTCTGTTTGGGACGGTCCGTTATTCGTCAGAATCTCAGCAGAAGATTATCAAGAAGGTGGCATGAATCCTTCACAGTATGCAGAAATGGCGGGTTGGATGAAAGAACAAGGTGTTGATTTAGTCGACGTGAGCTCCGGTGGTGTAGTACCAGCTACAATCCATCCTTTCCCAGGCTATCAAGTGCCGTTTGCGGATACAATTCGTCAGCAGGCAACTATTGCAACAGGTGCGGTAGGATTGATTACATCCGCGCTACAAGCGGAAGAAGTTCTCCAAAATGATCGTGCTGATATCGTATTACTTGCTCGCGAACTATTACGTGATCCTTATTGGGCGTATACAGCAGCTAAAGAGCTAGGTGTTGAAATCGAATCTCCTGTTCAATATAAACGCGGCTGGACGTTCTAATCATTTTGTAGGTTATGTTTTATCATTGAAGAATATTAATTCTGAACGAATCTCATCCCCGATATGTAAGATAGCGAATGAATAATGAGGCATTTTCCGCTTGTCTGTCGGGGAACCGGGGTTCAGCAACAAAGTTTTATCCATGTAACGGAGCATTGGAATATGGGAGTGCCCGAAGATAATGACATCTAGTGGTTCTCCTTCAAATGCTTCAATTGCACGCTTTTCCGTCGTTTTGTTTTCTCCATGTCCATGTACTAAGCCGATCTTTACGTCTCCTGCTTGAATGATCTGCTGCAATGGAAACTGTCCTTTTATATCCTCTCCATCCACATTTCCAGAAACACCTTTTACTTCCGCAAATTCAGAAAGCCTCTGTACTACGTCAGGTGATTTCCAATCACCCGTATGTACAATTAAATCAGCCGTAATACATTCGTTTAGTAAACGTGCAGGCAAAACACTTCCTCTACCAGGAATATGTGTATCTCCTGTTATGACAATTTTCATGATGAACCTCCTAGATATGTAATTGCTTATATCATATCCCTTATCACTGCATAGCAAACAAAGAATCGGACATACTATTGCTATAACGGGAGGCGATCTATATGGAAGACTATACATTTACAGATGCAGTACTGGCAGATTATAAAACCGGTATGGGTGCAATGAGTGAACAATTGCCGAAATTAATGAAATCATTCCATGCGTTTACAGAAATTAGTTTTGAAGAAGGAGAAATCAGTCAAAAATATAAGCAGCTGATCGCACTTGCTGTAAGTGTTTATGCCCATAGTGAGTATTGTATTATTTTCCACACGAAAGCTTGCATGGATGCAGGTTGTACAGTTCCAGAAGTGTTGGAAGCGGTCGGTGTAGCAGCGGCACTTGGCGGTGGAAGTGCTTTGAGTCAAGCCGTCACATTGGTTATGCAGACGATTGACGAATTACAGGGAAATTCTAAACCTTTACAGTGAGAGAACACCTTGTCGAGTAGAGTCGATGAGGTGTTTTTTAATACATTGCAATGCGATGTACACCGTGTTACTATGCATTAAAGAGGTGAGTGAGATGGATCAGGAAATGATGAAGGGCAGTATTGATCTGATTTTATTGTCACTAATCGCCCAACGCGATTTATATGGCTATGAAATTGTGAAGGTGTTAAAAGAGTTAAGTAATGATACGTATGAAATGAGTGAAGGAACGTTATATGCAGCTTTAAAACGATTGGAGAAAAAAGGTTGGGTAAAATCGTATTGGCAAGAAAGTGAAAGTGGCCGTAGAAAATATTATCATCTAACTGATGAAGGTAGCGTGGCATTAGAAACAAAACAAGAAAATTGGGAGTGGATGAATGCGCTTGTCCATAAAAGTTCGGATGGTTTAATATGAAAAAAGTATTTGAGCGTTTCATTAGTAAGGTGGTAAAACAAACAGACGGTAATGCGGAAGAACGAAAGGATTTGACTGAGGAATTACTTAGTCATTTGTATTGTGCTTATGAGGATTTGCAAAAACAAGGATTCTCACATGAGAAGGCGATGGAATTGGCGATGGCGAATTTCGGTGATGAGAAAGAAGTGGGTAAGCAACTTCAGCACGCGCTGTATCCATATCGACGAGAGATGATGCTCAGTCTTGCAAGTGCATCTTTACTTTTCATTTACAGCACCTACTTGCTTCAGCTGTTCACAAGAGGTCATGCTGAAATCACTTGGCTTTGTTTGGCGGTACTTATTAGTGCAGCAATCTTGACCCTAACGCTGCATCCTATCACAGCATTGCATCGCCGTCTAACGGTAAATGGGTTACTGATCGGCCATGCCTTGTTATCAATCTATGGAAGTTTATTAGCAATGGATTTAGAAACCGCTTACTCGATTCCATTAACTATATTTTCTTACGCAATACTATTGTTTTCGATTGTTCTAGTTTACCGTACTACCATTTATGATTTTCCTTCCTCTAAACAAACACTTGAAAAAGATGCCAGGAGAATACATTTTATAAATATTACAATCGGTCTCATAGTAATGGCTTTATCTTTGTTCTTGCTATGGGCATTTTTAATATTTGCCGAAGAAATAAAACCTACTTTGCTATTATTCACGATTCCGTTAGTCATGTGGGCGATCACCTATACGATACAACTTCATTTATTGGCAACTGGACGCAAGAAATGGACGTATAGTGTTACAGCTTTACAATTTCTATGGATTATAGCGGTGATTATGATTTGGACTTTATGAATATAAGGGAGGTTGACCTATGAAAAAGTCGCTAGTATTCATACTAAGTTCCATCGCACAGTTAACAGCGGTGTTTATCATGCTAGGTGTATTGTTCAATAAAGATGAGAATCAAAAACAAGAAGGAATGACTGATATCTTTGCGATATCAACCAAAAATGAAATTGCTTATGTTTCTTATCACAAAGGGCAAGCGACAATCAACCTGGATAGTCAACAGAATCTCGTTCAATTATCTGTTGAGAAAGAAATCGCTGATATAACATTCTCGGAAGATGGTACACACCTTGCTTATATTGTACGGAATAAAGACCTTGAGAATCATATTGGTTCAGATATCCATGTAATCGATTTGGGTTCACTTATAGATCAGGTAGTACACACATCTGATAGTCTAATCACGGAGATGGCGTTTGATCCAAAATATCCTGAGAAGTTGTTTTATATTGAGGCGAGTACCTATACAAATTATTCACCTATTGCTTCAAAACATCCTCATGATTTCGATGTGTATAGCTTTGATTTAATGAAAGGTATTCATACAAAACATACAGATATGAAGAAATATAGTATGGGCTCACTACAAGTTTCTGCTGAAAAGAATTCTGTTTATGTACAAACAAATGATGACACATACAACGAAACGGCTGAAGAAGTGTTCGCAAGTAAAGAGAGGATATTTGAAATACCTCTAGACACACCGGATAAAAAGTCAGTCATCAGCAACCCTGTTCAAGCAGAGGATGTGTATGATTTTATCTTGTTACCTGAACAACAAAGTATTATTTATCAGGCAGTAGCTGGAACTGGAACGAACGGAATTTACGAATATGAGTTATTTACGTTTAATTGGAAAACGCATCAAACGGAACAGCTGACGACATTAAAAGAGTCTACATCAAAGCCTGCAGTTGGTCCTGACGATAAAATTTACTTTATGGTAGATCGTGAATTTGGTTCACGCAAGCCTGATTACCACCTATATCGAATGAATCAAGATGGAAGCGGAATAGAAGAACTAGAGCTCAATGGATAATAAATCACTTCTTCATAAGTAACCTACATGCTATATAGATTACTTATGAAGATATGTATATGTAGTATAAAAATCGTTTTCTCATATGTATCGTATGTTTCATTATGCTAAAGACAGGGTAGCGGATAAACAGTATAGAAATTCGGAAGGGGATATAAAACGTTGATTCAAACATCAAATGCTTTATTGACAAAGGAAGACTTTGCACAACGTGATGATTTACCGGAATGGCTTCTTAGAGAATACCAAACGTTTCATAATACTGTGACCGATAAAACATTTCCTTGTTATTTTGGAATGGCTGGTGAAAACAAAGGTGAATTACGCTATGCCTATATTTCTCAAGAGGACTGGTCAAATTTACCTCAAGCATTGGAAGAGTTTTTGACACTATTTAACAATCCAAAGCATAAACGACACGGGTTATTTGTGTTTGTGGAACCCTTTGAGAAGGAAGGATCAATAGAAGAGTATCGTCAGCAATTTTGGGATATTTTGCAGTACGTACATATAGAAGATACCGAAGAATGGCCGGCTGACGCTCCACGGGACCCAGATCATTATTTATGGGATTTCCACTTTCATGGCGAGCCCATTTTCGCTTTTGGCAATGCACCTGCGTATAAACAACGGAAGACTCGTGATCTAGGGAACGCTATGGTCATTGGTTTCCAGCCACGAAAAATTTTCAAAGGTCTGACAGGCACTGAAAAAGGCGGCATCAATTCACGTGAAAAAGTTCGTGAACGTGTGGAGGTATGGGATGATCTGCCCAAGCATCCGGATATAAGTCACTACGGCGATCCAACACATAATGAATGGAAACAATTTTTCATCGGAGACGATTGTGTGCCACTAACTGGAAAATGTCCTTTTACTCATAAGGATATGTAATCATAGGATGTCTCTACAGTCGTAAACATACGGTTGTTGGAGATGTCCTTCTATTTAGTTAGTCCAAGCTCAACACCGCAACCTATTACTTTATTTCGGATATCTATTATCAATTGCCTTATACAGTTTTTTACTCTTATGATGTACATACAGAGGAGTGGGCAAAATGAAGAAATACAGTCAAGAAGTTCAGGGATTACTTGTGGATGATGAAACGCGCTGTGTTCATTACTCGACAGAAAATGATCGAATTGCGATCAAGTTTTATTGCTGTAAAATATACTACCCATGTCACCTATGTCATGAAGAAACAGGTTGCGGACATCATGCTGTCTGGCCGGCTAGTCAGTCTAACAAAAAAGCCATACTGTGCGGTAGTTGCGGACACGAACTCACTATTACCGAGTACTTGCAAAGCGACTATCAATGTCCTTCGTGTATGGCGGATTTTAATCCGGGTTGCGGTCTGCATAAGGAACTGTACTTTGAAAATGAGGCAAGTAGCTGAATGGTTTTAACTATGACCAACAGGGAACACTATGTAAAACAGGTAAAGTGAGGGGTTTGCATGAAACAACAGACGATGAATACAGAAGAACTATTGGCGTTTGCTGAAAGGTCGCATGAATCGGGAACATCTTGGATCCAGCAAGCGGATTATGCAGGAGAAGAAGTAATCATGACGGATGAAGACCTTGCAGGCAAGGAGCCTTTGCAACGTCTACGGATAGTAGTGGAGTCGGCTGGAAATGCGAAATACTTCGAATCACTTTTCTATACTGGAGCTGAATTAGAAGAATTAATGAGTGAACTTGAACCCGTTTTCGAGACGTTCCCAAAAAGAGTGTTGAGTTCAGATGAAATGGATGAAAAAGTACAAAATATAACAGAATAACGAAGAGGATCTTCTGCCAAAGCTAGAAGATCCTCTTTCTCATTCCAAGTACTGCAGTATTTCTTCTATTGCCAGTTCACCAGCAATTTCCCAACGACTTTTATCACGAATTTTAGCATCTCGATCCAACGGTTCTTGGAATTGATTGAACGAACCACTTATTAAAGAACTTGAGTCGGGATCCAGTCCTGTATTGACCACATGTTTGATCACATAAGGTTTTTTAAATTTTATAAAGGTGTTGAAATCGTCAAGTTCACCGTCATGAACTTCAAAGGGAACACGTAAGTAAATGGTTTCTCCGGCTTCTCTATGAAGAATGGAATCAAAACTGCCTTTATGATAATCCCAGCCTCCGCCAAAATGATATCCGTGCTGATCCACTTTATCCCGTAAAGTTCCAAAGCACGCTAGTTTGCCTTCAATCGGTGTATCTAATTCCAGCATGAAATCACTCCTTTTAATTAGCATTCCTAACTAGCAAATATTTATACAGGGAATAAAAAAACAGCGAAAAGGTTTCTGATTTACGTATCCCGGGTAAAAGTATCAACACAGCGTTAAAATATTTAACTATTATAATAGGAGGAGATTTATATGAGTAAGAATAGATATATTGGGATGTACTTTAATGAAACAGAGTTAGTGAACCGTCTGGATGAGCTGAAAAAAGAAGGTTGGCCTGAAGATGATATTTATGTAGTTGTAAAAAATGATGACCAGCTCACTATGGTTAGAAGTCGTTCAGACGCAGAAATTAAATCCGCAGATGATTCATGGTGGGATCGCTTCATGGGGTTCGTGTCAGGGGAAGATCACGTACGCCGCATGGTCGAAAATCTAGACTTTGGAAAAGAAGATACAATGAAGTACTATCGCGACATTGAACAAGGTGGCATGTTGCTTTATGTGGATTCGGGTGAAGCTAGCCGCCACTACAAGGATAATATGGAGTTCTATGGCAGGGACGGGAAAAGTACGGACGTCAATCTTGGAGCAAATGGTCTGAGCATTACAGATCAAGAATTGAATGGAGGAGACCCTGCATTCAGAATGAGTCAGACACTACCTGATCAAACAGTAAATCATCAGGATCACGAAGTAGACCCTGCACTTCATACAAATGATCCTAGTTTAACTGATACCGACACGGAAGAAGAACGTTTACGTCTACATGAGGAACGACTTCAAGTAGATAAGCATGCGACACAACGTGGAGAAATTCATGTAGAGAAAGAAGTCGTGGAAGAACCTAGATCAGTAGATGTCAGTGTTTCACATGACGAAGTCACCATTGAACGTAGACCTATTGTAGATGGTGAAGCTAGTGTGAACGACCGCTATGGTAATAACGCAGCGTTCAAAGAAGATGACGAAACAATTCGTATTCCGATTACCGAAGAACAAGTAGAAGTGACTAAGAAGCCAGTTGTCACAGAAGAAGTTGTTCTCAAGAAGCGTGAAGTTGTAGAGAATGAAACGATTCACGATACAGTAAAACGTGAGGAAGTACACTTCGACAAAGAAGGTGACGTAGACATCAAGGGAGACCCGTTAGATAAGGATCGTTTCTAAAAAGACATATAGCAAACACCTTGTCATTCCCTTTCTGCATAATGTAAGATAGACGTAATAGCCAGGAAGGGGAGATGACATGTTTAAGCATCCAGGTATTGCCGCCGTGCTAAGTTTTTTCTGGACTGGCGTCGGTCAAATTTATAACGGACAAATCCTTAAAGGGATTTTGCTTATTATCTTGCAAGCAATTAACGGGTTACTTATGTTTGTAGTGATCGGCTTCATTACGTATCCTATTGTATGGATTTGGGGAATGTACGATGCCTATAAAACTGCAGAGCGTATGAATTACAATCAAAACCGATATAATTAACAATGAAAAATGTCCCTGCCGGAAGTGGCTGGGACATTTTTCTGTTTTACTTATTTAATTTCCACGTAGAATAATTCAATGTTAGTGCGAACATGACCCATCCGATATAAGGGACCATCAATGCACCTGCGGTATGATCGGTCTGATTGAATTCATACGCTGTCATAGCAATGGCACCTAACATAATCGACATCTCGACCAGTGCGGTACCTCGCAAATTCCACTTAAAGAATAAGAAAGACCAAAGAAAATTGAGACCTAATTGAACGTCATATAAGGAGATGGCGGAATCGTTTTTATTTGTATCCTGCTTCATTTCTACACGGTAATTCGCTACACCCATCATCGTGTATAGAGTCGTCCAAGCAATCGGGAATATAGCCCCGGGAGGAGAAAATGAAGGTTTGTCCAATTTAGCATACTGTTCTTGTGTATTACGGTTGGCAAAATACCCGATAATCGATCCACCAACAACGGGTATCAGCACATTACGCGTTAGCTTCTTCCAATCTAGTTCACTCTGTACTTTTAGCAACTCCAAAGTAAAACCTCCTTTTAGAAAGCTTTCCCTTTTCGCTACTTACTAAACAGTTATCATGTATTCGCTGTATACATCACTTCACCAGCAACTACAGTCTTCTCTACTTGTATTTCAGCTATTCGATCCACTTCCACGGAGAAAAGATCTTCTTGTAATACAGTAAAGTCCGCATCAAATCCAACGGAAATCTTTCCTCGTGAATCAGCTTTACCTATAGTAGCTGCTGCACCAGAAGTAAATAATTGTACTGCCTCATAGCGACTCAGCTTTTCTTCTGGCAAATACCCTTCATGCTGTTCAATACTCAATCTCCTTGTGATTGCGGCGTGTATTCCAAGCAATGGATTCGGGTCTTCAATTGGCGCATCTGACCCACCGCCACATATAAACCCTTTAGTTAGAAGTTTCTTCCAAGCATACGCCCAGTCAAGCCGGTCCTTGCCGAGTCGATCTCCAACCCAAGGAAAATCGGAAGGGACGAAAGCAGGCTGAATATCTAAAACAATCGGGAGCTTTTGCATACGCTCCACTAAGTCCTCACGCAATAAGATGACATGTATTAACCGGTCTTTTTTACCTGTAGGGGCAGGATGTCTTTCAATGATATCTAATGCTTTTTCTACTGCCAGATCCCCAATCACATGTATAGCAACAGCTTCTCCATAGTGCCTTGCCATTTTGACGTGGTCCTCGAGCTCTTCATCAGTTAATACAGTAGTTCCTACATTATTGGGTTCATCAGAATAAGGCTCACTTAACAGCGCTGTACTGCCGCCCAAAGCACCATCAATGAAGAACTTCATCTCACCAGGTTCTATCCACGGTACATTATAGAATGGATGATCTTCCATCAAATCAGAAAACACGCTAAAATGACGTAGTAAGTGAGCACGGAATTTTCGATCACCGCCTAGTACGTTATTGAAGGCTTTTAATGGCGTCTGATAATGACCGTAGTAACCTAAGTCATCTGTCACAACGCCTGTCAAACCAACAGATAGGAGGTGGTCAACAGAAGTTTCCAATGCTTTCGTTACATAAGCCAGTGTTGGATTTGGCAATAGTTCAAGCACTCGCTGCATAGCGCCTTCTTTCAATAACCCCGTTGGCTCTCCGGTATGATCGCGTTCAATGACACCATCATCAGGATCAGGCGTATCTCTTGTAATGCCAGCCAGTTCGAGGGCCCTTGAATTCACGATTGCTGCATGCCAGCAAGTGCGTTTTAATAACATAGGTGAATCTGTTACAGTATCCAACTCATAGCGTGTAAAGATTTTCTTGTCAGGAAAATTATTCTCATCCCAGCCCTCTCCGATAAACCATTCATCGTTAGGCAAGTCCTTATACGCATTCAGAAGTAACTCCATCATGTCCTCTGATGAAGTAGTGTTTGATAAATCAAGGCGTAATAGCTTTTCACCTTGTCCGATTATGTGCATATGGTTATCGATAAAACCTGGATAAACAAATGCCCCCTGCAAGTCTATTTGTTCTTCGGCTTGATTTTTTAACTTATCATATGATCCGGTAGCTACTATTTTTCCGTCTTTTGTCAGTAAGGCATCTATTGTATCTCCTTCATTTTGCATCGTATAGAAGAGTGCATTAAACCAAATCGTAATCATAGTAAAACCTCCTTATCTTCCTATAGTAAATCGACTGAGATAATTCGACAATAGAATAAATTCTAAAAAATCTTTTTATCAAAAAAAACGGCTGTATTTTCAGCCGTTTACTTTATTGTACATTCTATTATTGTGAAGACCTATTAATACATCTTCATATACCTTTCAAGCTCCCACGGATGCACTGTAATTCGGTAGCTTTCCCATTCTTGATGTTTTGCTTCACTGAAGTTCGCATAAATATGTGAACCGAGTGCGTCTTGTATAATCAAATCTTCTGATAAGGCGATGAGCGCATGGTCAAGATCTGTTGGTAATAAACCAATGCTATTTTCCGCAAGCTCATCTGCTTTCATCTCATATATATTACGATCAACAGGGGCTGGGGGAGTTAGTTTACGCTTGATGCCATCGAGACCCGCTTTTAAAATAACAGCCAACGCCAAGTAGGGATTTGCCGATGAATCGACGGAACGTACTTCAACACGTGTGCTCATTCCACGTGATGCAGGGATGCGGATCAATGGACTACGATTCTGTGCGGACCAAGCGACATAACAAGGCGCTTCATAGCCAGGTACTAAACGTTTGTAAGAATTGACTGTCGGATTCGTGATGGCGGTGAAGCCGCGTACATGATCTAGCACACCAGCCATGAAATGATAAGCAGTTTCACTTAACTGGCGTTCGCCACCTTCGTCAAAAAAGATGTTTTTGCCATCTTTAAATAGAGAAACATTGCAATGCATGCCCGAGCCGCTCACTCCGTATAATGGCTTAGGCATGAATGTGGCATGTAAGCCGTGTTTGCGAGCGATCGTCTTAACGACTAGTTTAAAGGTTTGGATATGATCGCATGCCGTTAATACATCAGCATATTTAAAATCAATTTCATGTTGTCCTGGCGCTGCCTCATGATGGGAAGCTTCCACTTCAAATCCTAATTCTTCAAGTTCCAAGACAATATCACGACGACAATTTTCACCTAGATCAATGGGGGCCAAATCAAAATAGTCACCATGGTCGTTTAGCTCCATTGTCGGTTGTTTATTTGCGTCAAGTTTAAAAAGAAAGAATTCTGGTTCAGGTCCTAAGTTAAAATCAGAGAATCCAAGCTCTTTCATTTCTTCAACGATGCGTTTTAAATTTCCTCGAGGATCTCCAGAAAAAGGTTCACCATTCGCCAAGTAGACGTCGCAGATTAGGCGTGCTACTCTTCCTGTACCTGAAGGCCATGGAAATACCATCCATGTATCTAAGTCAGGTACTAAATACATGTCTGATTCTTCAATCCGTACAAAACCTTCAATAGAAGATCCGTCAAACATCATTTTATTGTCTAGCGCCTTTTCGAGCTGGCTGATCGGAATTTCTACATTCTTTATCATGCCAAAAATATCGGTAAATTGAAGACGAATGAAATTTACATTGTTTTCTTCCACGAATTGATAAATATCTTCTCTTGTAATGCTTCCCATCAGACCACACTCCTTATGATTGCTTGGTACGAATCATCTTCGCAACATTTTTTTATAATAAAGCTGGCAAAACAAGATTACAAGAGTTTTTTCTATTTTTTGAAAGAATTATAAGACTTAAGTTCTTGATTTAATGATAAATATAAGTTGGAAAAATGACGCATTGAAAAAACAGTTCTATTCAACTAGTAAAATAAATGCACAATAGAACCTAAAACCAGTATGTGGAATGTTTGATCAGTTACGATCATCAGCCAATTGCCTTCAGGATTTTTAACACCCATAATTGTTCGAACCCACCAGCAGACGAAAAATCGTTTATCTAAAAAAACATGACTAACATATATGAGAATAATGGCAAGCCATGAAACCTGAAATCCGCTAACGAGAATAGCCGCAAAAATCGTGAGCGTATAAACTAAACAATGTGTCAATAAAGGAATCCATTTATTCGCTTTATTCATAGCCATCCAAGTATTTTGCAATAAATAATCCCCGACTAAATGACCGATAAGTAAGTAAGTAAAAAGGTTCATTCGGTTCCCCCTTAATAGGAAATGTATAACGAAGTAACTATATTTTGTTCTTTTAACATGCTAATATTAACACACAAAGGAAAAAGGTAGAAAATCTATTTTATAAAGGGGGCATTAAGTGTGCCGACTTCATCAAACTTATTTACTAGCTTTAAAACATCGGGCACAAATTCGGATCGCTTATTAGCGGTTATATTTGAATATATGACAAAAATAACAGTTGAGACCAATATAAAAAAGATGGTTATGAATCTTGCAGATTTAGGAAAAGAACTTGTAGCGGCGGATCGCTGTACGGTTTGGTTACATGAAGCAAACGAAAAGATACTATGGACAGTAGGTGGCCACGGAGTTCAAAAGGTTAGTATACCGGAAGATAGCGGTTTTGTTGGTCATTGCGTCAAGACGGGGGACGCATTACTAATTGAAGACGCGTACGCGGATCAGCGGTTTAATCGTACAGTCGATATAGAAACGGGTTATTCTACTACTTCTGTTATCTGTATTCCGTTTCATAATACTGAGGGAGAAATTATTGGCGCCTTTCAAGCCATCAATAAGCAGACAGATACGCAAATCTTTTCAATTGATGATTTAGAAGTTTTAAAGATTGCTGCTAACTTTACAGGAAAATCACTTGAAGCATTCATTTTACGTAATGAACTAGTTGAAACACAGAAAGAGATTATTGTCCGAATGGGTGAAATAGGGGAAAGTCGATCTCAAGAAACGGGCTTTCATGTCAAGCGGGTAGCGAAATATTCATATTTGTTGGCGTGTCTTTCTGGAATCCCGGAAGCCGAGGCGCTGAAATTGAAATATGCTTCGCCGATGCATGATATTGGAAAAGTCGCAATTCCAGATAGTATCTTATTGAAGCCAGGGAAACTGAGTGAAAAGGAATTCGAATTGATGAAACAACATACAACAATCGGTCATAATGTTTTCAATAAGTCAAAGCGTGAGTTACTGCAAATCGCTGCCATTATTGCCAATGAGCATCATGAACGATGGGATGGCCAAGGTTATCCAGAAGGTAAACAAGCGGAAGACATTCATATATACGGCCGTATTACTGCAATCGCAGACGTATTTGATGCCTTAGGAAGTGATCGAGTGTACAAGAAGGCTTGGCCACTAGAAAAAATTACGGCTTATATGAAAGAAGAACGTAATAAACAATTTGAAGGACGACTTGTTGATATATTTATAGAAAATTTAGATCGATTTATCTTAATCCGTGATGAGTTTGTAGATGGAAGTGAAGAAGCGATATGAAGAAAGTATTAACCTTTCGTGAAGAACAACTTGTGAACTTACCACTAAACGTCACGTGGGAATTATTAGCCAATACAAATGAATTAAATAAATTTGCAGGCATATTTCCTGTCAATTTTGCGCAGTTTTCAGAAGAAGAAGAAAGAATTATTCGATGGGCAGATGCTAAGGTGTTGAATATAATGTCATTAAAATGGAAAGAACATGTATGTGAATGGGTGCAATACTCTCATTATTCGCTTGAGCGTCAATATATAGAAGGACCTTTTCAATCCGTTTTCTGGACTATTCGAATGGCGCATATATCTGAGAATGTAACGAAGATCTATTTGGAAGGTGACTTCATTTGCAAGAACCTGCTGGGAAGAATTGCACTACAAGCTACTGTTTATCCTCAACTACGCAAAATGATTACATACGCACTGGAATATGAGAGAGCACAAGGTACAAGAAAACCTCTTGGAGAGAAAAAAATAGAACTGGAAAGTACAAGCCTTACTCATGCTATTTCTTTATTGAAAGAATCGTATCCTCGCACTGACATGATAGATGCCTTAGAATATACTATTCGCACAGGTTCTGATGATGAAGTATCTGAAATGCAACCATACCGCTGGGCTAGGATCCATCAGTTCGACCGATTTGCTACTGTTGAATTATTTTTATTCGCCAATGCAGTAGGTCTGCTTGATTATGACTGGAGCATGATGTGTCCGAATTGTCGTGTACCTAAGGGGAAGACTGCTGCATTAAAACAACTGACTGACAAAGTACATTGTGAATTATGTGGAATAGATTTTGAATTGGATTTTGACCGTTACGTAGAGATGAAATTTCATGTGAATGCTGCCATTCGAAAAGTTGATCAGAATATATATTGTATAAATGGGCCAGTCGAAACACCCCATGTACTGGCGCAATTTAGAGTTGCACCAGGAGAACACAAAATAATTGATTGGCCTAAATTCAATGAGGTACTTAGGTGTCGAGTCCTGAAGTATAATCATATAATCGATATGGCGAATGAAAGAGTCGAAAAGGCTGAAATTACCTATTCTGCCGAAGGCTTCCTACAAAGGGAAATTCCTAACGCAAAACGTTTCACTATTGTTAATGATACGACTAAAGAAATTGTTGTAGTTTTCGAGAAGAAAGACTGGGATGATGACGCACTGACTGCGAGGGAAGTGACATCACTTCAGTTGTTTCGAGATTTACTCGGAACAGAAGTATTAGCACCGGGGCTTCAAATTGGAGTCGGCCATATGTCTATTTTATTCACTGACTTAAAAGATTCCACTCGGCTATATGAAGAGATTGGGGACGCAAAAGCCTACTCGGATGTTCAGAAGCATTTTGACTATTTGTCGCGTTGTATAAGAGAACATAGAGGGACTATTGTCAAAACGATAGGCGACTCGGTAATGGGTGCTTTTACTAGTGAACATGACGCGTTCGATGCGGCGCTAGCTATACAGCAAGGGATAGGTCAGTTAAATAAAAACTTAACACAACTTGTGCAAATTAAAGTAGGTTTCCATACTGGCTCAGTAATTGCAGTGAATGCTAATGATCTATTAGATTATTTCGGTAGTACTGTTAACAAAGCAGCTCGTATCCAGCAACAGAGTGTGGGGGGTGATTTGATTATTCACCGTGACGTATATGACCGACTCATACGTAAACGGCCGGAAATAGCCTGTCTGAAAGGAAAATCCTTTACAGCACAGTTAAATGGATTCGCAGAAGAAGTCCAGCTTCAACAATTTAGCATCAACGAGTAAACATTTCACGCAGTCCATGCGTAGATGTTTTTTATTTTGCACATTTTGCTTTCTTTATCATAAGCTGATAAAGAAAGGGGTGGGTGTCTTGATTGAACACCAAAGCATATCTATTGATGGAAAGTCATTTCAAGCAGTCACGGTAAGATTACCGAAAACAACGTTACTTACAGTTTCAAATGACAAAGGGTATATTATGTGTGGTGCACTTGATGTGGGATTACTAAATAGTGTGCTAGCAGACCGCAAAATAGTTGCGGGTCGTGCTGTTGGAGTAAAAACGATTGAGCAATTGCTCGCAGCACCTTTAGAATCTGTTACACTTGAGGCTGAGCAATATGGTATTTCCGCTGGCATGATCGGTTCTGAGGCATTATTGAGGATGACGTAAAAAACGACGCCCATATATAAGTAGGGCGTCGTTTTTTATTGTATACAAGTGAAATATTGCGGAGTGAATACCGTTTAATTATTATCGTATTTTTCTTCGCTTGATGAACGATCTTTTGTCTCACGATGATTTCTCTCTTCTTCTTCTTCCATACGAACATCTTCTAATGGAATAGCATCTACCGTCTGCATATCTTCATGCATATCATAAATACTTTCTTTATCGGTTTTTAAATTCTCAGGGTTGTCCATATAACCACCCTTTGCTTTCTTGCGGTCTTTTTCTGTAAATACATTTTTCTCTTCACTCATTCAAATTTACTCCTTTGCAATTGAATATTTTTAATTTAAAAATCTACCTAGTAACCCTTTATTCGATTCGGATTTTTGATTGTGATCTTTTCGATCACCGCGCATAGGTGTGTCATTGAACTCATCGAATTGGCGAGATAATTTGTTTCGGGCATCTTTGTTACGCATTAAATAGGCCGCACCTAAACCGATCGCAGTTAAAGCCATTCCTTTTTTCATAAAGTGACCCTCCTCGTTATCGTCTCTTAGATCTTGTTTTCCCAAATCTCATTCATACTAAACAATTCATTTTATAGAGAGATGAACTAAAAAACAGTCAGTGATCGAAAACTCTCAATCACTGACTGTTCTTCTCTTGCTATGCGGAAAATTTTATGTTGCGATTACTCCATACTGACGATATTGTACCCTCGTAGTATGCGTCTTACATCTTACACTGCTTAACTTCTTTGAAGCAGGTATTTCACGTGCACTTACACAAAAAACTTCTTTCGCATTACCTGGTAAACCTGTCTTCCTGTTGGAACCTTAAAAGCAGATTCCCAAACCGAGTGTACCACTTGCCAGTAAAGAAAAATTTTCCGCCAAGGCTGTGCATCTCTTCCAGATCTAGCAGTTTACTTCCCTGACTAGCTCCTTCAGTTTGCCTTGTACTATTAGTATACCCATGCAAACCATTCTTAAACATCTTTTTAAAATTAATTTTAAAAGTTTTTTCAAGATTTTTCTTACTCGCGGTATATGCGCTTATGATCTATAATAGAGAACTGAGGTGAGAGCTTTGAACAAGGGAATAACAGGGAGAAGCATGACAAATATACTTGCTGAAGTAAGACCCTATATTGAAAAGAATGTACGAATATGAGTGCGCTACAAAATATAGAAATGATTCTTTGCAGTTTAGAAATAACGAAAAATGCACGAAAAGGTTTGGAACAGTGGTTTTTAAGTGAAGAAGCCTTCGTATCTTCAGAGTCTGTCTTTGATATACATATTGAAAAGAAACCGGAGAATCGTATGGGGAACCAATCCTATGCGTTGTTTTTTGATCCGAAAACCAATAAAAGATTTGCCAAAGAAGTTCAACAACGTGTGGCAGTTATGGAATGTGTATTGAAACCAGATGGTCTGCTAGCAACCGGCTTTCATGTAAGAGGCGCAAGAGAACCTGTTCAGACAAATCGGCGGTTACATACGGCGATTAAGTTTAGGTTACATCGCGCAGGAGTAGCGTTGCCAATCGAGTTCTATACGAAGTTACGCCAATTACCGATCGCGGAAGAACGTTCAGAATACGTAAAGAAAAGAATTGAAAGTTGGGAAGGCTATCTACAAATTGCGGAGAAAAATGCGGACGTAGCGGATATCGCCTGTACATTTAGCCAAGCCAGTTTCACTAGTGATTTTACAAAGGTACGTCTACAGTGTAAAGATTTGCAAACGAAAAACTGGAAGCAACTCCGTGGGTTTAGTGTGAAGGTGGATGAACTTTCTGCTGAAATCGGTCAAATCGTCGATGCACAGAAAGGTCAAAAGATTATTGTTGTAGAACTAAATCAACGTTTTCAAAAGAAAGCGCGATCGGAACAGTGGTTACCAACACGTAATAAAAGTCTGGTGCTGACGAACTTTGCAGAATTAAGTCAAATTCGTCGTTTACGTAAAGGTTTCAAAGACTTACAAGATGGTCTAGCCGCAAATGCAAATTTGGAAAAGATTTTATTTGAAGAGCGGCCTGTCGTGCAAATTACTAATAAACAGCCACAACTGGAGTTCCATAATAATTTGAATGAATACCAGCAAGAGGCAGTTTCCGGTGCGATGAAAGCGCATGATTTATTTGTAGTCCAAGGTCCGCCTGGTACAGGGAAAACAACAGTAATCTCTGAGATATGCTATCAAAACGTCAAAGCGGGCTTGCGGACACTCGTTGCTTCTCAATCAAATCTAGCGGTAGATAACGCACTCGGTCGATTACTGACAGATCCAGCGACGCGTATTTTACGTTATGGACGTTCAGAAAGTATCGAAGAAGAGGGCAAGCGCTTCATGGAAGAAAATGTAGCGTTGCATTGGAGAAATGAAACAATAGAAACCGTGAAAGCGACACGTGCTATTTATCGAAGAAAAGATACTGAATTGCAAAAACGTGCAGATCAATTAACTGAACAAATTCAACAGAACACAGAACGGAAAATCACTTTAACTGAGCAACTACACATGCAAAATATTATGCAGGAGAAATTAAAAAAACTAAAGTCTACATACTTTTCTCAGAAATCCCTGCTTGACCAATCTGTACGTCGGCTTTCTCAAAAGCAACAGGGAATTGAGCAAACTGAAATAGACCTTGCACAACGCATGAAAGAAATCGCAGAGTTACGGAAACAGCTAAATTCAGAGTCGAGTAAAGAAGAGTTGTCAGCCCAAATAGAAGAATGGTTAAAAGAGCAGCGTCTAGTAAGACAGACACAAATATATATCCATTCGCTAGCAGAGTTGCAGAGCAATAAGGAAGCGCAACGAGAGATTATGGAGGAATACAAGACACTTCCTGACAGCGAACAAATACTACAAGCTACACATCGTGATGTACTGTCTCAGACCAAAATGAAAGATATCCAGATGACGCTTGCTACAAACCAGATTGAAATCCCTATTCATATTACATTGCGAAATAACGATTTACAGCGAATCATCAAGTCAATTGAAAGTGGAGAGTACTCCTACGAATTTCAAGAATGGAAAGAACTGCATGAACGTTTTCAAACAGCTATCAAAAAAACTCTTTCCCTATTGCAAACACACCGTTACCCAATAGAGACCATTACGAAGCACTCAACCGATAATTTCAAAACCATTCAAGAAATGCATGAAATGATTGACCGCCTGGGGAAATTTCTAATCAATCCAACAACGAAAAAAGTGCTGCAAAACAAAGGAATTTCATCCGCCAAAACAGAAGTGCTCCAGAAGATAGCACAAGGTATGTCATTGTTTTACGGTAAAGAAGAGATCGTTCGTGCAAAAGGAATAGATCTTCAGCAACAGAAAGTCCACTCTGTAAAGGAAGTATTTGCAGAAGTGAAACACGAAATTCTGAGATTCTTACAACAAGCACTTCAAGAAATACAAGCCAATATACAACGAAAAGAAGAGCAGATGCAACATCTGCAATCTAAGCAAGTAGAATTGGAGAAGCAGATTAAAGAATGGTTAGAAACCAATGAGCCGCCTGAAAAAGAGTGGGAGGAAAATCAACTCACACAGGAAATGAATGAGCTAGAAACGAAGATCTTGGAGGGCCGACAACAAATAAAAAATGTAACACAATTAACAGCGTCCATAACTACTTCAGAATTAAAGTGTTCTCAAGCAAAACAACAGCTTGAACAAGAAAAAAATGAAGCTCTAGCTGTAGAACAGAAAACTTTGCAGTTACAAGAAGAACAACAGAAACGACAGCAGGAAATAGAAGAGCTCGCAGTTCAATTGAAACCAGATATAAAAGAGCAATTGGAGAAAGTAGAAATGGTGCTTGCGCAAGCTGAACCCCAATTAGCAGAAGTAGTAAAAGAACAGGAGCAGCTTCCAGTCCTGCAAGAACTGCAAGCGCAATGGGAAGAATTACTGCGTGATGCTAACGATTATGACTTGGATGAAATCCGTAAGCTTTATATCGATCATGCGAATGTAATCGGCACGACATGCGTCGCATCAGCTTCCAAAAAATTCATGGAAGAATACCCCGTCTTCGATGTAGTCATTATCGATGAAGTGTCAAAAGCAACACCGCCAGAATTACTATTGCCCATGCTTAAAGGTAAAAAAGTTATTTTAGTGGGAGACCATCATCAATTACCGCCGCTAGTAGGACAAGAAACGATGGATGAACTGGTAGATCAGCAAAAAGATCCTGAAGTACAACGTGAAATGAAAAAACTACTCAATGAGTCATTATTTGAACGGCTATTCCGTACGTTGCCTAAGCAAAACAAAACGATGCTCAGTATTCAGTACCGCATGCATGAAAAAATCATGGAAACAATCGCACCATTTTATAAAGATGGTGACTACCAATTACAATGCGGGCTTTCTAATTCAGACGAAGCACGAGATCATTTACTTGAAAGTAGTAAAATTACTAGGAAAGACCATTTGTTATGGCTCGACACACCCAATATCCCTTCGTTTTTCGAAGACCAAGTCAAAGGCGGGACAAGTCGTTTCAATGAAGCGGAACTAACCATCATTCAAGATCTATTGATAGATATTGAACACGCGACAGAAAAAGCTAAAAAAGATGGCCGAATGAAGCCAGACGAAAAGAAGAGCGTCGGTGTAATCAGTTTTTACGGTGAACAGGTAAAGCGAATTGATCGACTAATCCAACAGGAGATCCGACCGAAACAATTGCATTATCGTACAGGTTCCGTAGATAAGTTCCAAGGTATGGAAATGGATATCATCATATTGAGCTTCGTTAGAAACCATGGGGAGAAGAATGGTGACATTGGATTCGCAAAAGACTATCGCCGTCTAAATGTAGCGTTATCACGTGCTCGAGAATTGCTTATAATCGTCGGAAGTTCTGAAATGTTCACCATCAAGACAAAGAATGCCTCTACAAAAGAGATGTATAAACAATTGCGTGAAGTCGTAGAACATCAGGGTGGATTACGCAAAATAAAACAAATCTCAGGAGGCTGAGCAAATGGATTCGCTTCGAAATAGGTTGCAACAAGAACTTCAACAACAGCCAGACATCGAAATACAACAATCAGATAGCTGGGGATTGCCGGTTGAACTAATCAATATCCGATATACCACTACTCAGCGAACTACAATGGATATCTTGATGAAAATGATTTTATTGACGATACAAAAAATTGAAGTATCCGAATCAAAAATGATTGCGGAGTTCCTGGCCGTCGAGCCATTATTTGTTGAGAATATATTTCTTAAAATGCAGAGGGCTCAAATGATTGAATTACGTGTAGGTAGCTATGTGTTGACGAAGACCGGAGTCTCACAATTGCAATCTGGAATTTATGAACACCCTCCAAAGAAACGAGAAATGAAGTTTTATTATAGTGGATGCCATGATGCCATCCTGTGTCAACAACCCGAGAATATGTTTACAAAAAAAGTAAAAGCGTTCCGATTAACGAAGAACCAAACGAAAAAAGCAGAGACAATCGACGAAGAACAAATGCGTACTGCACTTCTATCCGCTAGAGCAGGGATTACCGAAGGTGCTTTTCAGGAAGTCATTAACACTATGGAACCACCTCAGGAGATCGAAACCCAACTAATTCCGTGCGTGGAGTTTTACATATGGAATCGTACAGAAAATAATTACTTCACGAGAGTGTGGAACACGTTGACAGAAGAGTGGGATGAACTGCTAGAAAAACTAATCGATGAGCAAGATCCTCTTGGAAATTGAAAGGAGCGTGTGTTTAGCAAGCTACAAACTGGGAATATATTCATTAAGCTACATTAAACGAAAAGTAGGAGGATGAATATATATGGCTAACCGGCAAACTACAGAACAGGAAAAGAAAATGACATTAGAGGAAGCAGGACGTAAGGGTGGGCAGGCTACCTCTAAAAAGCATGACAAAGAATTCTATAAGAATATCGGTCGTAAAGGCGGAGAAGCTACTGCTCAAAAGCATAGCAGTGAATTTTATAAAGAAATTGGAAGTAAAGGTGGAAAAGCGACTTCCGAAAAGCATGATAAACATTTCTACGAGAAAATTGGCCGCAAAGGCGGAGAAGCCCGTGCCAGTCAACATAATGACAAACAATCATCTGTCTGATTTCAATCAATAGAAGCAGTTGAAAGTTCCGAAAGCCACTTGAATTTAAATACAGCAAGAAAAGCCAGAGAAGAATGAATCTTCTCTGGCTTTTCTGATGAGATCATACGATGGCACGGTACTCAAGATTTACGTTTTTTTGATGAAGCAGCACTTTTGCGTAGTTCAGCAAATTCACGAGCAGTTTCTTCCTTCATATCACGTGCAGCGATCTTCTGGTTTTTTGGTGTTTGAGGTAAAGAACCAGAGGCGTTGCTGCCTTTACTATGTTCATCGCGTCCCATTGGTCAGGCTCCTTTCTACTAAGAAGTTCTTTGTAAGTTGGCTTAAATAAACGAAAATTATACAAACTTTATTATGGTAAATAACTTAGGAGTAAAATGGTTTGATATGATTTCTAAGGAATTGTGTATTTTAATAAAACCAAGTTGAGAGTTTATGGCTGTATTTTAGGTAAAAAAAGGAATTAACTAATGCTTTTCTACAAATATAGCGTTACATACATTTTTGTTGTTTAAACTACTATTTGCTGGGAATATATCTAATAAGCTTGTCGACGAGCTAAAATGATTAATGCATAGGAGGAATTTTACAATGGCTAACCAAAACAATCGTGACAACAATAACAACAAAATGAGTGTTGAAGAAGCGGGACGTAAAGGTGGAGAAGCTACCTCTAAAAATCATGATCAAGAATTCTACGAAGAAATCGGCCGTAAAGGCGGAGAAGCGAGAGCCGAACAGAATGACTCAAACAACTCAGGCAACTCGAACAATAATAATGGAAAAATGAGCCGTGAAGAAGCGGGTCGCAAAGGCGGCGAAGCACGAGCACGACAACGCGATAATAACTAGTAACCATATTGTACTATGAAAAACTAATTGAAATAGAAGAAATAGCTACAAATGATCAATGTATAGGAGGAATTGTACAATGGCTAACCGAAACAATCGTAACAACAATGACAACAAAATGAGTCTTGAGGAAGCGGGACGTAAAGGTGGCGAAACTACCTCTAAAAATCATGATCAAGAATTCTACGAAGAAATCGGCCGCAAAGGCGGAGAAGCTACCGCTGAAAACCATGACAAGGAATTCTACGAAGAAATCGGTCGCAAAGGTGGAGAGGCTACCTCTGATAACCATGACAAAGAATTTTACGAAGAAATTGGCCGTAAAGGCGGAGAAGCGAGAGCCGAACAGAATGACTCAAACAACTCAGGCAACTCGAACAATTACAGCAACAACAGTAATGGAAAAATGAGCCGTGAAGAAGCGGGTCGTAAAGGCGGCGAAGCACGAGCGCGGCAGCGCGATCATAATCAGTGAGCGGTATGTTGATATGAAAAATTAATAAAATAAAAGATAAAATGAAAAATACTCTTGAATCGACTTCACGATTCAAGAGTATTTTTTTATGGAAATATAGTTATTTTGTCTAAAGAGTGAAATCAGTAATTAAATATATGATTAAGTGGGTAATTGCTCATAGTTCGGCATTGATTGATAGTATTAGGCGTAGTATAATATGCTTAGCAATAAAGAGGGGCATAAAAAATATATATGAAATAGGGATGAATGAGAATGAATGAACAGGTTTTGTCTTTAAACGTGCCTCAATGCATAAATGAAGTCATGAAAACTGTGAATATGAAAGAGGAACTCTGTGAAGTTCACGATGGAATCAATATGAGTTATAATTTTATAGGGAAATATATTGGATATGACATGGAGAGGCTAAAAATTGCTTACGGAGAGATTGAAACGATTTGCCTATTTGAAGACTACATTAAAACCATTACGATGCATGAATTAGGTCACGCTATCGATTTGCCAGCGTTAGAAGCCTCGTTAGCAAGAACTATTGAAATCTTCACTATGAAAAAGAGTTATAGTAAGGAAGAAATTTTCCGTACGCCTGCTCTACTGAAAATGCTGATTGAAGAAGATGAAATGAACTTGGCTTTTGAAATAACCGCTTGGGACAATGCGTCTGAGCTGAACGAAAAGTATACATTGGTTCATGCAACCGACTTTAATGCAATACGAAAACATAGCATGGCTTCCTATCATAGACTTTATCAACGTGATCTACAGGCATATCACCAGTTGATCGATGAAAAATCTGCAAAATAAAAACCAATTGGTCTCGTTCCAATTGGTTTTTATTTTTGAACTGTCGGGTAGAAGTAATTCCAGGCTTCTTTTATCGCATCTGCATAATATCCCTTTGCCCGGTATAAGAGCGTGTGGGAAGGCAGCTTGGAAAGCTCTGCCTGTGCGTTACCTACAATGACGGCCGGATATCCAAGAGATAGCATTTCGGCGTCATTACCTGAATCACCTGCTAGTAAAAGACGCACGTCCTTTTTAGCATATTCGCGAAGGACATATTCTACAGCTTTTCCTTTTCCGCTACGTTCAGGGAGAATGTCCACATCACGGCCCGAGCTATATACGAAGTGACATGGAATGTTATGAGTATCTAACGTGGATTGAATGGCATCTACTATATGCGGCTGTCCAGAATGCACTGTATAAGATATGCGTTTTTGATGTGGCAGTTTCTGTTGTACAATTGCCGGTATATTTTTAGTAAGTGATAAAATATCTTCAGGCAGCCATGTTTCACTTACCCAAGCCGCCCACGTCTTGTCTTCAGACCAATCGGGGGCATGGTAAATAGCTGTCCCTACATCGGTGATAAGAATATCAGGAAACGGCAGTTTTTCTCGTTCTATGAGCGAAAATGCTGAATGCAAATGTCTTCCTGTTACGTAAATCAACCCAGGGTTGAAATCTCTCTCTTCATAAAATGTGAATAAACTTTTCAATGCTTCTGGATCACCGACTAACGTGTTATCCAGATCAGTCACTAGTAGATAGGATTTTTGTTTCATTGGAAACTCCTTTATATAATTCGATCATTTTGTGAGCCAGGACACTCCAGTTAAATTCCTGCCGTGCATAAGAGGCGGCTTTTCGTCCAAGTTTTTTTGTCAGATGCGGGTTATTCAATAATGTCGACATAGCCTGTGCTAGCTGTCTAGGGTTTTTGTGCTTCACGTGGAGTCCAGTCATACCGTCTTTGACAATGTCTTGTAGTCCACCAACACTTGAAGCAATGACAGGACTACCACATGCTTGTGCCTCTGCAGCGACCATTCCAAATGATTCGTAATGAGATGGAACAATAGTGGCTACAGAATTCGTGAATAATTGGGCCAGCTGTCGTTGGTTTTGTGGACCTAGGAATTTCACTCTATGCTCAAAACCTTCAATTGCCGCACGGAGCTTTCGGCTTTTCGGTAAATGATTCTTAGAAGAAATACAAGAATCACTGCCTCCAGCAATAATCAACTTAGTGTGGCCCATCTCAGGATTATCTCTAATCAGTAAATCGAATGCTTTAAGAAGGGTATATATACCTTTTGACGTTTGCAATCTGCCTGCAAACGCAAAATATGGCGAAGTGGTAGTTTTAGGCCTATTTGACTGAAATGCATCATCGACACCGATTGGAATGATTTTCATAGGCGCCGGATTGGTTATAAATTCACGAATCAACTGTCGTTCCGATTGAGTAGTGACCACAACTAGATCTGCTGAAGTTAAAATCATTTTTTCAGTGAGAAGGCGCAAAGCTTCCGAGTTACCAGTCGCTTTCTTTTTCGCGATACCCAGTGAATGATTCGTGTGCACCCATGGAACATTCCATTTTTGCTTAATAAACGAACCGATGAGACCCGACAACCAATAATGAGTATGCACGACATCATAATTATTGAAATTAAGTACCTTTGACATTTCATCAAAAAATTCAGGAATCAGACGATACATTTCATTTTTCGGCACAAATTTATGCTTTCCTGCAGCGAACCGTATGACTCGGCAGGAAGTACCAAAATATTCAATTTCAGGGGTGTCCATACTATTCCAATGTGTTGCAACGTCCACCGCGTACCCCTCTTTCTCTAACGCTAAAGCCAGCTGTCTGACATAGTTGTTTTGTCCGCCAGCTTGCTCACTTCCTAAGGGCGCCAACGGATCACCATGATCAGAAATAAACAATACTTTTCTTATCATGTCTATTTTCTCCCTTCTATTCTTTTCACTTTCTTAGGTATAATCTTTTACCCTAAAAGTCTCTAGGAGAAACATAAATTGGTTTATAATGAAGAAAGATAGGGAAATAGACAGATTACTGGAGGTGAGTATATGCGGTTAAAACAAGATGGAGTATGGAAGACAGGTTGGATATATGTAAAAATTTTACTGGCTTATATTACAGTGAAACTATTCTATAGAAAAGACTCTAAGACGATACTTTTAGTGGGTGGAAATCTAGGAGAGAAATACGAGGATAACGCTGCGGTATTTCATCGCTATGCTACAGATCATTTCTCAGATCAAATGGAGATTTACTGGATGTATGATCCTCAATACGATTACGTAAAAAACCACCAGATTCCGAAGGCTGTGCCGCTTGGCAGTTTCCGGAATTATTTATTGTTCTTTCGTGCAAGCTACTCTGTTCATGGTCATTCAATCATCTATGATTTAGCGCCAGGTATGGATAAATTCATTTTTTTAAACAAAAAAACTGTGATGCTGCATATCAGTCATGGTATTGAATGTTTCAAAAAGATTTTAATCCAAAAAGAAGATGTTCCATTGTTAGAAAGATGTAATTATTTTAATTGTGCTTCTGAATACGAATACGATATCAAAAGAAATGAATGGGGCATTCCTGATGATAAGCTGGTTATAACGGGGATGGCGCGTTTTGATCGTCTGACTCCTGATCATCCTTCATCTGAAATGAAACGTCTTCTGCTGATGTTCACTTGGAGAGAGTGGCTGTTCGATTTGACTGAAGAAGAGTTTCTGGATAGTACGTATTTTCTATCGACAGTGGGACTTTTGAAGAGTGAGAAGTTTCAAATGATTATACAGGATGAAAAGCTTGAAGTTAGAGTTATTCTACATCCATTTATGAAGCGTTATGAAAAGTATTTCAGAGAAAACGGCATAATCAATGAACGGATTACGTTTTTCAGCTTTGATGAAATACTGATTATGGAGGAACTTCGTGATGCAGATATGCTCATAACAGATTACTCCAGTATTTGCTGGGACTTCTTATATATGAATAAACCAATCATCTTTTATACGTTTGATCAGCAGGAGTTCTTAGCTAACCGGGGCTCTTATCTGAATCTGGATACTGATCTATTCGGCTATAAGGCACGTAATAAAGAAGAGGTAGTATATTATCTCGATACTCTCATTAAAGAAAAAAGATTTGGAAATCCATTTTTTAACAAAGCGTCAGCGTACATCGACTATTTTGATGACCATAATTGTGAACGTCTAGCTACAGCTCTTTTTAGTGAAAATAGTAGACGGAAGCAGACAAATCATCCAAAAGAATCTGAAGACGAAAATCATTTTTCCCTTGTTTCTGCTGAAGCAGTACAGTATAACTGTAATAAGTAGAAGTAAAGAAAATGGGTGAAATGATGGAACGACGAAAAGAACAATGGTCTTCAAAGCTTGGATTTATTATGTCTTCCGCAGGCGCAGCAATTGGCCTTGGAGCAATATGGAAATTTCCGTACGTTACGGGGATGAGCGGTGGCGGTGCGTTTTTCCTGCTATTTGTAGTATTTACGATTTTGATTGGGTTACCTATGTTGGTTTCTGAATTTATTATCGGGCGTGGTTCAGGTAAAGAAGCAATCAGTGCATACAAAAAGCTAGCGCCAGCGAGTGCATGGCCGTGGATTGGTAAGCTCGGTGTCGCTGGGTGTTTTCTTTTACTCTCCTTCTACAGTGTAGTAGGTGGCTGGGTATTCGTATATAGCGGATTATCTATTGGTGGCAAGGTTATTAGTGAAGGTGCTTCCTATTCGGAACAATTTGGCTCAATTGTAGGTTCACCAATCACGACGTTAATTGGTCTGCTATTATTTACAATCATTAACATATTGATCGTATCTTCTGGTGTACAAAACGGTATTGAAAAAGCGAATAAATATATGATGCCTTTATTATTTGTATTTTTCATCATTTTAGTTGTTCGATCATTGACGTTGCCCGGTGCGATGGAAGGCGTGTCGTTCTTCTTGAAGCCTGATTTCTCTAGTATTACAAGAGAATCGGTGTTGTATGCACTTGGACAGTCATTCTTTTCATTGGCTGTCGGGTTTTCTTGTATGGTAACGTACAGTTCATATCTGAAGAAAGACGTCAGTTTGACTTCTTCTGCAAGTTCCGTAGTGGGAATGAATTTATTTGTTTCATTACTAGCTGGATTAGCTATTTTCCCAGCGGTCTTCGCGTTCGGGCAAGAACCTGCTGCAGGACCTGAATTACTATTCATGGTGTTACCAGCAGTCTTTTCACAACTCCCGCTCGGGCAAGTTTTCTTGGCGTTATTTCTGATTTTATTCTTGTTTGCGACATTGACGTCTTCGTTTAGTTTGTACGAGATCATTGTGGCAGCGATGACAGCGAGTGGCAAGCGGACGCGAAAGTCTGTTACTTGGTTGATTGGTGCGGTGGTATTCATTGCCGCAATTCCTTCTGCCTTGTCTTCTAGTACATTATCAGGATTGTTGATATTCGATAAGAGTGTTTTTGATGCGACAGATTATCTGGTTAGTAATATTTTGCTTCCCGCAGGAAGTTTACTGATTGCGTTATTCATTGTCCACAAGATGGATCAGATTTTAGTGCGTGATGAGTTTACGCAGTATAATACGCAATTCAAAGGTTTCTATTCGCTATGGCGTTTTTTAATGAAGTGGGTAGTGCCGTTGACTATTATTGTGGTGTTCTTGAATACGCTCGGGATTGTGAAGTAATGTAGTGGAGCAAAGGGGAACGGTACCCTCCTGGAACGCGTCCTCTCTGGAAGGGGAAATCCCAAAACTCCTCACCAATCACTCACTTTCATACACTACTTAGACTTCCTAATGGGGAGTCTTTTTTCTATATAAGAATAAGAGTTACCAATGGATTGAGTTGACTTAGATCTATCTACATTGTATAATACCCATTAAACATGTTGGAATAATATATTTTTGACAGGAGTGGGGATGAAATGCAAAAGATGATCACGATTCGTTCTGGAGAACATCATTTATCTGGTGCACTGCATCTGCCTCATTATAAAAAAGAAGATATACCATTACTACTGTTTGTTCATGGATTCGTAGGCAGTAAAGTAGGAGAGCACCGTCTGTTTGTTAAAGCTGCACGATATTTTACTGAGCGTGGATATGGGGTATTCCGTTTTGATTTTAGTGGTTGTGGTGAAAGTGATGGGGATTATGCGGAGGTAACGTTAACGAATCAATTGAATGAAGTGCGGGATGTAGTAACTTATCTAGGCTCCGTCCGAGGAATAGATCAACGTCGCATTACATTGGTTGGGCATAGTATGGGAGGAGCTGTTGCATCACTTACAGCAGCAAGCGATACCCGAATTAAGCAATTAATTCTCTGGTCACCGGTAGGTATGCCATACGAAGACATTACTGGGATTCTCGGACCGAAAGCGGTTCATGAAATTACGAGAAAGGGCAGTTATGATTACCACGGATTTATGATCAGCCAAACATTCTTGAAAGATTTGAAAAAGCATCAGCCTATAGAAGCGGCTCGCTCATTTACAGGGCCCGCTCATATTATTCATGCAAAGGCAGACGAGCAAATTCCGAAAGAACATGCAGTGCGATACGCAAATTCACTCAATAAACGCGTAGATACTAAGCAAGTGTTTGAACAGTATATCGACAAAGCAGATCATACATTTTCGAGTTATTCATTTGAAGATGAGTTGTTCGACAATAGTTTGGCTTGGCTTGAAGGTAGTCCAGTAGGAAAGTCTTTGTCGCAAACATAAATTCGTGAAAATCTTCCAGACGGTATATACGTGGCGGGAGATTTTTTAATGAAGATAAAAAGGTGGGCTGCCTGATCCGTTTCCGCGGTTCGGCAGCCCTAATTTTGGAATGTAGGGTAAAACTGGAGATAAGGAAAAAAGAAAAATTAATTTGCCGCTGTTTTAACAGCTTGAATGAAACGCTCATTCACAATGTCCCAGTCCACAGTGTGCCACCAATTTTGCACAAATTCGGGGCGGCGGTTCTGGTATGCCAAGTAATAAGCGTGTTCCCATACATCAATGACTAGTAATGGAGTTTTTCCATCCTTTAATGGTGTATCTTGGTTTGGCGTGCTCATGACTTCTAACTCACCATCAGAAAGTACTAACCAGCCGTACCCGCTACCAAAGCGACTAATTGCCGCTTTCGACAAGACGTCTTGAAAGTTATCGAATGTAGTAAAATACTTATCGATTTCCCTCTTAATGTCTGCGGATGGTTCTCCTTTACTTTTTGGCGTCATGGATTCCCAAAATAAGCTATGACAGTAATGTCCACCACCGTTATTTTGAACGGCAGTGCGAATCTCCTCAGGTACCTGACTGAGATCAGTCAATATAGATTCAAGAGATTGAGATTGTAACTCTTCATGATGTTCTAACGCCGCATTCAAGTTATTGACGTACGTCTGATGATGTTTGCCATGGTGGATTTCCAATGTACGCGCATCGATATACGGTTCAAGACCGTCTACTGCATAAGGCAAATCTGGAAGAACAAATGGCTTCAAATTTTCACCTCCAAAGAAACGATGAGAAACTTTAAAAGTTTCCCTAAGGAAATAATGTTTCCTTAAGGCAACATTAATAAAGAAACAATAAAAATGCAAGAGATTTTTGAAAAATAAATAATAAATAGAACTAAAGGACTAGTAACGTTCTGCTTTAAATTAGAAGTGAAAGAGAAAGATTTTTGGCTTTATAGTTAGCAAGTTTACCTTATTTCCATGAAGGGAATAGGTCTATAAAGCGAGGGGTGACAATATGTTTAAGCGAATAAGTATGTTCATAGTAATTAGTATTTTATGTAGTATGACTATCACTACTAATCATTCAGCTAGTAAAGCTGCTGAAAAAACAGGCACAATTAGCGTCGTGTCATTTGACGGCTTGGGATATGAAGATGCAAAACGTTATATAAGCAAAGGAATCATGCCGAACTTAGAAAAGTTTCAGCAACAGGCAGCTTATGCTACAGATTTTGTTACAGTTACACCATCATTGACTGCACCATCCCATGCAGCAATGTCTACGGGTGCTGGACCTTCAAAGACAGGTATTGTCAGTAATTATTTTCATTCATCAGGGGAGAAAGTAAAAGAAGACCAAAGTGGTTTTGCGCAGACGTTGGGTGTTACGCCTATATGGAAAGAGGCAAGAAATCAAGGGAAAGTCACAGCAACCGTCTCTTTTCCTGACTCGAATCCTGAAAACGCATCTGCTGCTACTTATGCTGTCTATTCAGGTGGGACCTTAGCAGATTCGATGCTTCATAACCTAAAGTTTTCGGAAGTACATGATGAACGCGTTGAACAAATAAACGCAGGATCAATACAAGTAGAAGAGGCAGTTATATCATTGGATATAAAAAAATCACCTGCTAAAAACTTATATATTTTGCGAACAGATGAAAAAGAGCCAAAATATTATATGTCTATGGATAGAAAAGATATGGGCGAAGAAGTATCACCCGATGATTGGATTGCTGTCGCGTTGCACTTACATAACTTTGATAGTGCAGGGTTTTACGTGAAACTAAAGAGAAATCCTGAGAACAAAGAAGAACTTCAGTTGTTTCAAGGTACTGTAATGGGTGGATTATACAGAGGACCCGGAAAATTTGCAGAAGAAATACAATCTGAATTTGGATTTTATCCAGCAGCTGATGAAATAGAGGCGTTTAAAAATGGAGATATTACACGAGAAGAATATGAACAAGTAGGCGAACGATTCACAAACTGGGTGACAGATGTCAGTTTTTATATTAAAGAGAACTATCAGCCTGACTTATTATTTTACCATTATCCTGTAGTAGACACTGAACTACATGAATTCCTATTAAGAGAACCTTCTCAACCTGGATATCAATTAGCAAATGTAGTAGAAAAAGAGGAATATGTGAGCTGGGCATTTGACCAAGCAGATCGTGCAATCGGTCGAATTAAAAACAATTTAAACCCCAATGATCACGTACTAATTGTGTCAGATCATGGATTGGAACCAATTCATACAAGGCTTTCACCGAATAAAGAACTGGAAAAGGCAGGACTACTTGTAAAAGATCAAGAGGGAAATATAGATGCATCTAAAACAAAAGCTTATGCAGAAGCGAGTGGAACGATTGCTCATGTTTATGTAAATTTGAAGGGCAGAGAGAAAAAAGGAATCGTGAAGGAAGAAGAATATGAACAAGTGAAGAAGGAAGTCGTATCGATCTTTACAGATAAGGCCGTTTTTACTGGTCTTTCCCAAGGCCCCGAAAAATTTGCACATCCCATTTTACGTTGGCTTACTAGTAAAAATGAGAAACTTGATAAGGTCTACATGTATCCGAGCTCGTCTGTTTTATATGGCGAGAAGAATTCCGAAGTGTATCCATACGAAACTGTTTGGACAGAGGACCAGGAGGGATACGCTACTTTAAATAATAATAATAGCGGAGATGTGTTTTTATCCGCTGCTCCAGGATTTTTGATGGGGAAAGATGCAGAAATTGCTGTTGAACCAACGCAGGAATTAGGGAGTCATGGTGGAAATCCTGAACGTTCGACATTACGGCCGGTTTTATATGCATCGGGCCCTATGATCCCACCAGGTCAAATCAGCAAAAGAATTACAATGACAGATATTGCACCTAGTGTATATGAATTATTAGGTTTACAAGCCCCAGATTTTGTGGAAGGAAAAGTCATTTGGCGAATGAAATAATTATACAGTTGGAAGAATAAATATAATATTCAAACAGATTTCATTCATTTAAGAAGTGCGTAGGTAGGACATAACCTATTGCACTTCTTTTGTTTTCAACAAAATTCTCTTACTATATTACTTTATCAAAAAAGCATCTTGCGTTTAATCAGAATAAAAGTATAATAATGATTAATTAGTTATTTCAGAAAAGAAAAAGGTGAGCAAATGAACGAAAGAAAGAAATTACTTGAAGTTAAAGATTTGCAAACGACCTTTTTCACGGATTCAGGAGAAATTCCGGCAGTAGATCATGTGGACTTTTATGTGAGAGAAGGCGAAGTTTTGGGGGTCGTTGGAGAATCAGGCTGCGGAAAGAGTGTCACCTCTTTATCTATTATGCAGTTAGTGCCAAGTCCGCCTGGAAAAATTACTGGTGGTGAAATCCTGTTTGAAGGTCAAGATCTCCTAAAAAAAACGGAGAAGGAAATGAGGGAGATTCGTGGGAATGATGTCGCAATGATTTTTCAAGAGCCTATGACTTCATTGAACCCGCTCTTCACAATAGGCAATCAGATGTCTGAAGCCATTTCGCTTCATCAGAAAAAATGGTCGAAAAAGCAAATCAGGGAACGAGCGACTGAAATGTTGAAATTAGTCGGACTACCTCGCTCTGAAGAAATTATGAGAGAATATCCTCACCAATTATCCGGTGGTATGCGACAGCGTGTCATGATTGCCATGGCACTTGTATGCGATCCAAAAGTACTCATTGCGGATGAACCGACAACAGCACTCGATGTAACGATTCAAGCACAAATCCTCAAGTTGATGCGTGAGTTGAATGAGCGTATGAATACAGCGATTTTACTCATCACACATGATTTAGGAGTTGTGGCTGAAACTTGTGAACGCGTTGTCGTTATGTATTCAGGTCAGGTTATCGAAGAAGCATCAACCGAAGTGATTTTTGAAAATCCTTGTCATCCTTATACACGAGGATTGATCCAATCTGTTCCGGATATGCGGGATAAAAAAGATCGTCTTTATTCGATTCCAGGCAATGTACCGAAACCAGGTTCTATAGAAAAAGGTTGTAGATTTGCCGCGAGATGTGAAAGCGCTTTCTCTAGATGCTGGGTAGAAACACCAGAATTGTACCGGAACTCCGAAAACCACCAAACGAGATGCTTCTTATATGACGAACAACAAGGAGTGACGAGTACTAATGAGCAAACCACTGCTAAAAGTTGAGGGGTTGAAAAAATACTTTCCGATACGCAAAGGGCTAATTGGTAAAACAGTTGGTCATGTCAAAGCAATCGATGATGTGACCTTTCATGTAAATGAAGGAGAGACGCTTGGAATCGTAGGAGAAAGTGGTTGTGGGAAATCGACGACAGGACGGACCATTATGCAATTGCTAGAACCTACAGAGGGTGTCGTGGAATTTCAGGGGAAAGACTTGACGCAACTCTCTGCTACTGAAATTCGAGCAGTTCGTCGAGATATCCAAATGGTCTTCCAAGATCCGTATGCTTCATTGAATCCACGTCATACAATCGGCAAGATTTTAGAAGAGCCATTAATCGTGCATGGTGGTGGCAATGCAAAGGAGCGTCGCAAAAAAGTTGTAGAGTTTCTAAAGATTGTCGGCTTGAGTGAATACCACGCAAAACGTTATCCTCACCAATTCAGTGGGGGTCAGCGTCAGCGAATTGGTATAGCCCGTGCATTGATGACGAACCCCAAGTTGATTATTGCAGATGAACCAGTGTCTGCACTTGACGTATCTATTCAGGCGCAAGTATTGAACTTAATGCAAGATTTACAAAAAGAATTCCACTTGACGTATATCTTTATTGCGCATGATCTCGGTGTTGTACGCCATATCAGTGATCGAGTGGCAGTAATGTACTTGGGAAAAATTGTGGAGATTACAGAAAGTGAAGAGCTTTACGCAAATCCACTGCATCCTTACACACAGGCGTTATTGTCTGCAGTACCTGTACCGGATCCCAATTATAAAAAAGAACAAATCATTATTGAAGGGGATATGCCAAGTCCGGCGAATCCGCCAAGCGGTTGTGCATTCCATACTCGCTGTCCCTTCAAAATGGATGTATGTACGAAAGTAACCCCTCTATTAGCAGAGGAGAAAACTGGTCATTCTGTTGCTTGCCATCTTTATACTGCGGAAGGCAACGATGATATAGAAAGAAAAAACCAATTGGAGGGATCTGTATGAGAAAAGGGAAACTGTGGTCGTTCGCGTTGATCATGCTTCTTGTCTTATCGACTGCACTGGCAGCTTGTTCAGGCGGCGATGACAAAGAAGGCAGTGGCGACAAGGACAAAGATGCTGCGGATCAAGGCGGCAGTGAAAACAAAACATTAGTATTTGGACGAGGTGGAGATTCAACATCTCTTGACCCATCCCGTGTGACAGAAGGAGAAACATTTAAAGTAACGGTGAATTTATTTGAAACATTATTAAACTTTGGGGAGCAGGATACGACGGTTCAACCTGGACTTGCTAAAGAGTATGACACAAGTGAAGACGGATTGACGTATACATTCCAATTAGAAGAAGGTGTGAAATTCCATGATGGCACCGATTTTAATGCGGAGGCAGTCGTAAAGAACTTTGAGCGTTGGGCTAATGGAGATGCAGACACATTCCCATACTACAATTCTATGTTCGGTGGATTTAAAGATGATGAAGATCATGTAATTGAGTCTGTTAAAGCAGATGGAGATTCTACAGTGATTATTACATTGAAGCGTCCACAAGCGCCTTTCTTAAAAAATCTTGCTATGAGTATGTTCGCTATTTCTAGTCCTGAGGCGTTTGAAAAGGGCGATGATGAATATGAGCGAAACCCAGTAGGAACAGGTCCCTTCAAATTTGTAGAGTGGAAGCCAAATGAAACTATTACGATTGAAAAGAATGAAGAGTACTGGCAAGAAGGGTTACCGAAATTAGATCGCGTTATTTTCCAAGCAATTCCTAATAACTCTGCTCGTCTGAATGCTTTACTTTCTGGTGAAATTGACTTAGCAGATGGAATCAATCCAGCTGATGGAGTGAAAATTGAAGACCATGATGCATTACAGTTATTCGAGCGTCCTTCTATGAACGTAGGATACCTTGGTTTAACGGTCACTCGTGAGCCGTTTGATAAAAAAGAAGTACGTCAGGCAATGAACTATGCTATCGATAAACAGTCAATCATTGATTCATTCTTTGAAGGGCGCGCAGAAGTCGCGAAAAATGCTATGCCTTCATCAATTTCAGGTTATAACGATGATGTAGAAGATTATGCATACGATCCTGAAAAAGCGAAAGAACTATTGAAAGAAGCAGGTCTTGAAGATGGATTCGAAATGGAGCTATGGGCTATGCCGGTTCCACGTCCATACATGCCAGACGGCACAAAAGTAGCAGAAGCGATTCAAAGTAACTTGGCGGACGTAGGTATTAAAGCAAAAATCGTTTCTTATGAATGGGCAACTTACCTCGATAAAGCAAGCAAGGGAGAAGCAGATGCATTCATGCTAGGTTGGACTGGCGACAATGGTGACGCAGACAACTTCCTATACGTATTGTTAGATGAAGACAATATCGGAAGTAATAACTACACGTACTTCAAGAACGACGAAACACATAAGTTATTCCTTGAAGCGCAAACAGAAGTAGACGAAGACAAGCGTATCGAGTTGTATAAGCAAGCTCAGGAAATTCTTCACGAAGAAGCACCTTGGGTTCCGCTTGCACACTCTATTCCATTGTTAGGCGGAGCGAAAGAACTAACTGGATTCGTTCCACATCCTACTGGTTCTGATTTGTTGTCGAATGTAGAATTCAAATAAGTATTACGTAAATTGCATGATGGGAGAAGAGGGAGAAGCATGTATTCTCCCTTTCTTTGATTAATACATGATAAGAGCCGGAGGGGTGAAAGAGTTGTTCAACTATACGATTAAGAGGCTTTTACAGCTAATTCCTGTCCTGCTTGGTATGACATTTTTAGTTTTTATGTTGATTCGAGCTATTCCTGGTAATCCAGCACAAGTAATTTTAGGACAACAAGCTACAAAAGAAGCGGTGGAAGCTTTAACGATCAAGCTGGGTCTTGATCAACCATGGTATACACAATACTTCAGTTATCTTGGTGGTATTCTAAAAGGGGATTTAGGAGAATCCATGCGTACGCGCCTTCCAGTGGCGGATGAAATTTGGCCTTATTTAGCAGCTACATTAGAATTGGCATTATTTGCGATGATTATCGCGGTCGTTGTAGGGATTAACGCGGGTATTATTTCTGCTTGGTTCCAAAACTCCTGGTTTGATTATTCAGCAATGGTATTGGCGTTAATCGGTGTCTCTATGCCTATCTTCTGGTTAGGGTTAATGGGGCAGTGGGCATTTGCAATTGAATTGCAATGGTTACCAACAACGGGACGTGAAAATGTCCGTGATCCTGTATCCGCCATAACCAATTTATACATAATTGATACGCTCATCCAAGGTAGGTTTGATCAATTATGGGTAGTCATTAAACATTTGATCTTACCTGGACTAGCGCTTGCCACCATTCCGATGGCCATTATCGCCCGAATGACGCGTTCGAGTATGCTGGAAGTAATGCGTTCCGATTATATTCGTACAGCACGAGCAAAAGGTCAGAAAATGTTCTGGGTAGTCTATAAGCACGCATTAAAAAATGCGATCATTCCTGTGTTGACAATTATTGGACTACAGATTGGCTTACTACTTGGTGGAGCGATTCTAACGGAAACAATCTTTGCTTGGCCTGGAATTGGACGCTACATTTACGATGCAATCAACTTTAGAGATTATCCTGTTATTCAATCAGGCATTCTCATCGTGGCATTTATCTTTGTCATGATTAATCTGATCGTCGATTTACTATATGGATTGATCGATCCGAGGATTAAGTATGATTGAGGAAGGAGGAACAGTTCATGTCAGAATTTACGCCTAAGGTAGACGGAGTAGTAGAAGCAGAATTAGAAAAAACAACAGGGCCTTGGCGGGAAGCTTGGTTAGGTTTTCGTAAGAGCAAAGTGGCTGTCGTAGGCGCGGTCATTGTAATAGGTTTTATCTTGCTTGCGCTATTCGGTCCTCTTGTCACAAAAGAAGGCATCAACGAACAATTAATGACAGATCGACTGCAACCTCCTTCTTCGGAGTATTGGTTTGGAACGGATGACTTCGGCCGTGATATTTTCTCACGCATTATTCATGGTGCGCGTATTTCATTATCTGTTGGATTCTTCTCGGTAGTTGGTTCAATTGTAGTGGGAAGTTTCCTTGGCATCATTGCAGGTTATTATGGTCGTTGGATCGATACCATTATCTCGAGGATATTCGATATTATGCTTGCTTTCCCATCGATTTTACTAGCAATTGCGATTGTATCCGTATTGGGACCAAGTTTACGTAACGCGTTAATTGCTATTGCAATCATTAACGTACCAAACTTCGGACGCCTGATCCGATCCAAAGTACTGAGTATTAAAGAAGATGAATATATTACAGCGGCAAAGGCAATTGGCATGAAAGACTTCAGAATTCTGTTTTCGCACATATTACCTAACTCGATGGCACCTGTCATCGTGCAGGGAACATTGGCGATTGCTACAGCTATTCTTGAGGCAGCAGCACTTGGGTTCCTAGGATTAGGGGCAGAAGCTCCATATCCTGAATGGGGGAAGATGTTAGCTGACTCCAAGGATTATTTGCAAAATGCTCCATGGACAATGATTTTCCCTGGACTTGCCATTATGCTGACTGTATTAGGCTTTAACTTAATGGGGGACGGCTTACGTGATGCATTGGATCCGAAAATGAAGAGTTAAGCTATTCATTATGTCTGAAATGATCCTACTAATTACTATTGATAGAGAGAAGTCTTATGTACAGACTTCTCTCTATCTTTTTTTACTAATTAGGTGATCATTTGCTTACAAGCTGGTTGATTCATTCGTTTATATTATAATGATCAACCATTTATTAACCAGTTTATTTGCAATGGAATAAGGGAAAGATTAGAACAAATTGATTATGAAAAGAGGTGGAGACACTGAATAAAGTATTTGCTATTATGGCGTTTACAGGCGTGCCTCTAGTATTTATAGCGTCATTCTTGAATTGGTCAGATTTATGGATGTTTGCGCTATGTTGTTACAGTATTATTGCGCTAGCTGGATTCATCGGAAGAGCAACAGAAAGTTTAGCGATTGTCAGTGGACCACGGATTGGTGGTTTATTAAATGCAACATTCGGTAATGCGGTAGAACTTATTATTTCTATATTTACGTTAAAAGCCGGATTAATTGCGATCGTACTGGCGTCGTTGACAGGTTCTGTTTTAGGTAACTTATTATTGGTACTAGGTTTATCGTTTTTCGCAGGTGGCCTGAAGCATAAAAGACAGAATTTCAATATTTTTGACGCTCGATTTAATTCCGCATTATTAATTTTTGCGATTGTCGTGGCGTTTGTGATTCCCGAAGTCTTCTCGATGACGATGGATACTAGAACTGGACTGAACCTGAGTGTCGGGATTTCAATCATACTGATCTTAATTTACTTGGCAGGTTTGGTATTTAAATTATTTACACACCGTGGCGTATTCGGTTCTGAAAGTCATGAGACAGATGAAGTACCAGAGTGGACAAAGAAGAAGTCCATAGTGGTACTTTTAGTTGCAACGGTAGCTGTTGCGTTTGTTTCTGAAAAACTCGTGCACACATTTGGTACGCTAGGTGAAAAATTTGGCTGGTCAGAATTGTTTATCGGTGTCATCATCGTCGCAATTGTTGGAAACGCTGCAGAGCATTCATCTGCGATTACGATGGCGATGAAGAACAAAATGGATGTATCGGTGGAAATTGCGATAGGCTCTACATTGCAGGTGGCGATGTTTGTAGCTCCGGTTCTTGTGCTGATTTCATTAATGATGCCCACCGCAATGCCGCTTGTATTCACGTGGCCCGAATTGATTGCTATGATTACTGCCACATTACTAGTTGTTAATATTTGTCAAGATGGAGAGTCCAATTGGTTTGAAGGGCTTGTGCTATTCTCAGCTTACTTAATAATGGGTATTGGATTTTTCTTGTTATAAGTATAAAAACCGATTCGCTTAAAAATAGCGAATCGGCTTTTATCAAGATAGGCGTTGCTTGAAATCTTCATAACCAAATTGTTTTACAATGTTGATCTCATTATTCGCAGTATGGAGGACGATAGACGGCAGATTGACTCCGTTAAACGTATTGTTCTTCACCATCGAATAATGCGCCATGTCGCAAAACACTAGACGGTCACCAGGTCTTAATGGCTGATCAAATGAATAATTGCCAATGACATCACCCGCAAGACAGGTTGGCCCGCCTAACCGATAAGTATGGGCTTTTTCACCCGATAAGCCTGCTCCGACAATCTCAGGACGATAAGGCATCTCCAGAACGTCTGGCATATGGCAGGAAGCCGATGTATCGAGTATGGCAATTGGCATGCCATTATGCATTGTATCGAGCACAGTGGCAACGAGGAAGCCGGTGTTTAGTGCAACCGCTTCGCCTGGCTCCAAGTACACATCAAGTTGATACTTATCCTGCATAAATCGAATAGAGCGGATTAAGGTATCGATATCATAGTCAGGACGTGTAATATGATGACCGCCACCGAAATTAATCCACTTCATCTTCTGTAAATAAGGACCAAATTCTTCATTAATAATTTGAATCGTGCGCCATAACGTATCGGAGTTCTGTTCACACATCGTATGGAAGTGCAGGCCAGTGATACCGTCCAGCTGGTCTGCTTCAAATTTTTCTAATGTGACACCAAACCGTGAGTACGAAAAGCAAGGGTTGTACATGTCAGTTTCAATCTCCGAGTACTCAGGATTGATCCGGATTCCGCATTCAATGGGTTTTTCCTGCTCCTGAACTTGGCTCTTGAACTGCTTCCATTGCGCAAATGAATTGAATACCAAATGATCAGAGTAGTGAAGGATTTCCTCAAACTCGTCTTCGTGGAAAGCAGGTGCATAGGTGTGTACTTCTTTTCCCATTTCTTCAAAGCCTAGACGCGCTTCAAATAGACCACTTGAAGTAACACCATGTAAATACTGTCCAATTAACGGGTAGACTTCAAACATCGAAAATCCTTTTTGTGCAAGTAGGATCTTGCATCCTGTTTGATCGATAACGGATTTCAGTTTTTCTAAGTTAGCAATTAGCAATTTTTCATCAACAACATAACTAGGTGAAGGGACTGCTTGTACATCAAAGTTCATACTATTCTCCTCAGTCTATCAAAGTAGGATTGAAGTCTTCGTGCCAAGGTAAACCATACTCATTCAGCGCATCCATGAATGGATCTGGATCGAACTCTTCAATATTGAAGACGCCTGGCTTTTTCCACTTGCCTGTTAACATCATCATCGCACCGATCATAGCCGGTACACCTGTTGTATAGGAAATAGCTTGTGATCCTACTTCACGATAGCACTCCTGGTGATCACAAATATTGTAAACGTAATACGTTTTGGGCTCGCCGTCTTTCGTACCTTGGTAGATACAACCGATATTCGTTTTTCCTTTCGTACGCGGTCCAAGAGAAGCGGGGTCCGGTAGTACAGCTTTTAGGAATTGTAGCGGAACGATTTGTTGACCTTCGAATTCAATCGGTTCGATGGACGTCATACCCACATTTTCAAGTACACGTAGATGCATTAAATACTTTTCGGAGAACGTCATCCAGAAACGAATTTTATTTACACCGGTAATATTTTTCGCTAAAGATTCAAGTTCCTCATGGTATAGCAAGTAGACGTCTTTCGGTCCGATTTCAGGTAAATCATAGACGCGTTTCACTTCGAGTGGTTCTGTTTCGATGAACTCTCCGTTTTCGTAGTAGCGTCCATTTGCTGTGATTTCACGGATGTTTATTTCTGGGTTAAAGTTAGTGGCAAATGGATAGCCATGGTCGCCTGCGTTCGCATCAACGATATCAATCGTATGGATTTCATCGAAGTAATGCTTCAATGCGTAAGCGGAGAACACACCCGTTACGCCAGGGTCGAAACCGCTACCGAGCAATGCTGTAATACCTGCTTCTTCAAACTTTTCTTTATAAGCCCACTGCCATTTATATTCGAATTTCGCTGTATCAAGCGGCTCGTAGTTGGCAGTATCCAGATAGTCTACTTTCGTTTCGAGACATGCATCCATGATTGTCAAATCCTGATAAGGCAATGCGACATTAATGACGATGTCCGGTTTGAATTCATTGATTAACGCAACGAGTTCGGGCACATTATCCGCATCAACTTGTGCAGTTTGGATTTTGGTGCGTCCGCCATCCAGCTTTTCTTTCAACGCATCACATTTAGACTTTGTACGACTTGCGATACAGATTTCTTCAAATACATCTGGTACCTCACAACACTTATGCGCGACGACACTTGCTACGCCGCCTGCTCCAATAATTAATGCTTTACTCATTAAAGACACCACCATTTTCGTTATTTTTATTTATTGCAATTGTTAATTCACGCAACACTTTACAGGCAACAGCGGTCGATACGCCGCTTTGATCATAGACAGGGGACAGCTCATTAATATCACAGGCAACGATATTCAAACCGCTGACTGTCAAAATCGCTTTTAGCAATTCAATAAAGCTCACGCCACCCGCTTCCGGTGTACCGGTTCCAGGGAATACGGAAGGATCCAGTACATCAAGATCAATCGTCAAGTAGACGGGTTTACCTTGTAGTTTTTCAACCGTATTTTCAAGACCATCAAAATTAAATTTATTCATGAACACATGCTGCTGAGCCGCCCATTCAAATTCAGGACGATCACCGGAACGAATGCCGTATTGAAAGATTTTATTATCGCCGAGCAAGTCCCAAATTCTGCGTATGACCGTGGCGTGGGACAGATGCTGATCCAAATAATCTTCGCGCAAATCGGTATGTGCATCGAATTGAAGAACATGCAGGTCTGGATACTTTTCCGCAACAGCACGTACAGCGCCCAGGGTCACTAAATGTTCGCCGCCAATCATGCAAGGGACTTTTCCGTCTTTCAGAACAAGTGAAGTGAACTCTTCAATTTGCTCCAGCGCACGTTCCGTATTACCAAAACTCAGTTCTAGATCGCCACCGTCGAATAATGAGTAATCCGTTAAATCGGCTTCTTGATAAGGACTGTATGTCTCGAGACCGAATGATTCACTGCGCATCACTTTACTAGCAAAGCGCGTGCCAGGACGAAAAGAGGTTGTGGAATCGAAAGGAGCACCGAAAATTACGAATGAAGAATTCTCGTATTCTGCATCGAAACCTAAAAATGTTTCTATATTTTTATTTAGCATGAATCAGTAACTCCTTAACATAATTCGGCAAGGCGAACGAGCCGACATGCAGTTTTGTATTATAATATTTTGTTTGTAAACCAAGTGCATTCCAAGCATCGGCATCCAAATCTTCTATCGGGTCATATTTCTTAGAAGCCAAACCGAACAGCCAGTGCCCGGATGGATAGGTTGGAATATGTGCTTGATAGACTTTAGAAACGGGGAAGAACCCCATAATACTTTTATGTGCTCGCTGCATACCGCGCGCGTCTTCAGCGTAGAAGGGACTTTCATGCTGGTTCACAAGAATGCCTTGTTCGTTCAAAGCTTTATAGCAATTGCCATAAAATTCTTTCGTAAAGAGACCTTCACCAGGCCCGAATGGATCGGTGGAATCAACAATAATCAAATCATAGGCATTCTCTTGCTGACGGACGAATTTCAGACCGTCCTCAAAGTAGAGTGTAACGCGCGGATCCGTCAGTTGGGCTGCGGTTTGCGGTAAAAACCTTTGGCATACTTTCACAACCTGCTCATCAATCTCCACCATATCGATTTGTTTAATCGAAGGGTAGCGCGTCAATTCGCGTACAGTGCCACCATCACCTGCACCGATAACCAATACCTTCTGGATGGAAGGATTGGTGGCCATTGGCACGTGAACAATCATATCGTGATAAATGAATTCGTCTTTCTCCGTCACCATGACATAGCCATCTAATGCCAAAATTCTACCGAACTCCGTCGTTTGAAAGACATCGATTTTCTGGAACTCACTCGTCGCAGTATATAAATGTTCTTCAACGCGAAAGGAAAAGCGGGTATGAGGTGAATGATCTTCAGTAAACCATAGGTTCATCAAACGTCCTCCTTTACTACGTTAATATAATTCACGTTCGAATCTTCGGTACCAGTTAGGAAACAACCTTTGTCTTTGCAGTAGTCGATATATTCAATTATTTCATTTGTGATTCGTTCTCCAGGTGCCACAATAGGGATGCCAGGTGGATAGCACATGACGAATTCACTTGCGACTCGTCCAGCAGATTCAGCTAGCAATACTATCTCCTTATCCGCGTAAAATGCCTGTTGAGGAGACTGAACAATTTCGGGATTGATATATTCATGGTCAAATAAAGAACTAGGATCCTTTTTATAACGACGATTGATTTCCGCTAGTGCCGCAACCAATCGTTCAAGATCCAACGTGCGGTCTCCGACTGAAATATAGGCGAGGATATTCGCTACGTCTCCGAACTCGATTTGGATATCGTATTCATCACGTAAAATATCATACACTTCAATGCCGGCCAGTCCCATTTGTCGCGTGTGAATCGATAGTTTGGACTCATCGAAATCATAGACTGTATCACCGTTGATCAACTCTTTGGAATAAGCGTAATAGCCACCGATCTGATTGACTTCATCGCGAGTATATTGCGCCATTTTAATCACTTTATCGAAGATTTCCTGACCGTATAATGCGAGATTTTTACGTGAAATATCCAATGACGACATCAATAGATAAGATCCGCTCGTAGTCTGCGTCAGGTTAATAATTTGTCGCGTATAGCCTTCACTTACCTCATTATTAATTAATAAAAATGAACTTTGCGTTAAAGATCCACCTGATTTATGCATACTAATGGATGCCATATCCGCACCGACGGACATCGCGGAAGCAGGCAATTTGTCATTAAAATAAAAATGTGTACCATGTGCTTCATCCACTAACACGAGCATACCGTGTGCGTGTGCTAGATCAGTAATGGCTTGCAGATTCGAGCAGATACCGTAATAAGTTGGATTATTAATAAGAATTGCTTTGGCATCAGGGTGATCCACGATTGCTTTCTTTACTTCATCTACCGCCATGCCGAGTGGAATGCCAAGGTCTTCCTGGACTCCAGGATTCACATAGATGGGAACAGCACCACTTAAGATCAAAGCGTTGATTGCACTGCGATGAACATTTCGTGGCATGATGATTTTCTCTCCTGCTTTACAAGCCGTCATAACCATAGCTTGTACGGCAGAGGTCGTCCCATTTACGAGCAAGAAGGCGTGCTTCGCGCCAAACGCATCTGCAGCCAATTCTTCAGCTTCATGTATGACAGAGACAGGATGACATAAATTATCGAGAGGCTTCATGGAATTCACGTCATGATGCAAGCAAGTCTCCCCAAGGAAATCTGCAAGTTCTTTATTGCCACGTCCATGTTTGTGTCCGGGTACATCAAAAGGAACGACACGTGCTTCTTGATATTGCTGCAATGCTTCCATAATTGGAACGCGATGTTGTGGTAATTTCAATGGTCTCTTCTCACTCACTTTCATAGACATTGGAACCGCTGTAGATTTCAATCATCTCTTTGCGGAGATTATGAGAGATTAGAAGGCGTTCTTTCGGCGGTATTTCTGAAACGTCTTTGTTGAATAAGTAATCTTGCAAATCAATCTCTTTAATGAGTAATTTCGTATGGAAGATATTTGATTGGTAAACGTTCACATCGATCGCATCATACATTTGCAATGTTTTTTGGTCAATGAAGTCTTGGATTGATGTGATCGCATGATCCATAAAGAGTTTTTTTCCGTCGACTGAACGTGTAAATCCACGTACGCGATAATCTGCGGTAATGATATCCGAATCAAAGCTTCCAATCAGGTAGTCGAGGGCGTTCAATGGAGAAATTTCTCCACACGTCGACACGTCTATATCTACACGAAATGTGGCAATGGAGTTATCGGGATGATACTCAGGATACGTATGGACGGTCACGTGGCTTTTGTCTAAATGACTGACGACGGAGTCTTTATCGGGCATGATAGGAATCGCACCTTGATTGCAAGAGGGATCAATTTGTGATGCAGGGAATTTCTCCTCTGAAATCATCAAGGTTACACTGGCACCTTGCGGATCGTAGTCTTGTTTACTGACATTCAATACATGAGCCCCAATCATGTCAGTGACATCGTAGAGAATTTTCGTTAAACGTTCCGAATTGTATTGCTCATCTATATAGGCGATATACTCACTTTGCTCTCTTCTACTTTTTGCATAGCTTACATCGTAAATGTTGAAGCTAAGAGTTTTGGTGAGGTTGTTAAAGCCGTAGAGCTTCAGCTTATTTTCCAACCGTAATATCCATCCTTTCTATCTAAAGTGTGTAAAGTCTTGTACGCATAAAAAAGTCCCTCTCCAATCCACATGAAATAATACCAACATGACAGATTGGAGAGGGACCTTTACTCTGTTTCGCTTGTTGATATAAGAATAGAGAGTGTCTCTATTCCATTACATAACAGGTGATTGGATTGGCATAATGCTCACAGGTACTCTTCCTAAATTAAAAAACTTATGAAATTGATTTCATTATAAAGGAAAAAGTATAAAAAATATATACTTTTTACTGAAAAGTATTAGAAAACAGGAATTTTATTGCGGATGGCAAAAAGCTTTGAATTGTCGTCAGAACATCTTTACGATATGGTATATAAAACAATCACTACATCATTAGGAGGTAATGAAATGAACGATACGACAGTGGAATACTTGGAACAAGTTCGACAAGATTTCGAGACAAGTCCTTTTTGGAAATTTGCAGGTCTACAAACACAAAAATTAGAAGCGGGCAATGTGGAATTATTTTTACCTTATCGTCAAGACTATGATAATGTACGCGGAACCATTCACGGTGGTATGTATATGTCCGTTCTCGATACGACGATGGGAATGCTCTGTCGTTCGATGGGTGCAAATGATGTTATGACGATACAAATGGCAACGCAATTTCTAAAGCCAGTCGTTCAGGAATCTGTCTATTCAAAAGCTGCTGTCATCAATAGAACACGATCTACAGCTTTGGTCGAAGGGACATTATTCAACGAGAAAGATGAATTAGTTGCTCACTGTACTGCTACATTCAAGTTGAAATAACTGTTAATAACTGGGGAATGATACATAAGTGTCTAGCCTAATAATTAAACAGCAGCCAAGCATAAATACCTGGCTGCTGCTCAGTGAATTATCCTTTTGGAATGAACGTACCACAATCTGTTTCGGCTGAGTCTTTTGCTTTTCTACCTTTTCGTGTAATCACTTTGATTTCATCTGCTCCACATTGATTACCTGATTCCCAAAAATGACAGTTCGTTACTTCACATAATACGTCTTTAGCCAATTGACCCACCTCCTTTTCACTAGCATATCCAGAAACACTGCATACATACTGGAGACAGGGAAGTAGTACATTATGACAACTTTGGAGGAGAACACATGGTTATTGTACAAGATATTGCGACTCCACGTTTACAGAATTACTTGGAATTCGTGCGTGATCCTATAGCTTTTTTTACGCGGGTTCAGCCGCTTGGCGATGTGATTTCATTGAAGACAGGCATATCCCCGACGTTTGTGGTCAACAGCCCCGAAGCTATTCGAGAAATCTTGATTCGTCAAGATCAGTCATTTGTCAAAGGCCGGACAACGACTGTGTTGCAGAGAACGGTAGGAGAAGGTTTACTAACGACGGAAGGTGAGCGCCATGCAACGCAGAAGAAATATATTCAGCCAGCGTTCTATAAAGATGTACTGGAGTGCTACGCCCATGCGATCATTGATGAAACGGATAAGCTAGTCGAACGTCTTGAGCATGAACAGGAAGTGGATATACATACTGTAATGATGCGTTTAACATTGTCAATCATTACACGAACGATGTTCTCAACAGATGTCTCGGCAGAAGAGAAAGAGCTTGCAGACGCTGTCACGACAACGATTGAGCAAAGTGTCAAAATTTTATTCAGTCCTGTGATAATTCCCGCTTCAGTTCCGACTAGAACCAATTTAAAACATAAAGAAGCGATCCAGACACTTGAAGCTATGATTGACGATGTATTAATTGCTGCGAAAGAACATCCTGAATGGTTTGAAGGTTCATTGCTTGGCATGATGAGAGCGGTGACAGATGAGAATGGAAACAGATTGCCAGACAAAGAAGTACGCGATCAGATGATGACTATGTTGTTGGCAGGTCATGAAACGACAGCAAACTTATTGGGCTGGTTATTTGCTGAAATCGCAAGGCATCCTGAAGTAGAGAGACGTCTGATGGAAGAATTGGAAACCGCACAATTGGTAGGAAATCCATTTAATTGGATGCGAGAATTACCGTATATACAGCAAATTATTGAAGAAGGCTTGCGGCTTTACCCTCCGGCCTGGTTGATCTATCGGGAACTTGAGGAACCTGTTGAGATGTTTGGAAGATCCTTCAAAAAGGGAAGCACGTTTATGATCTGTCCGTATGCGATTCATCGTAATGAAGAGGTGTTTCGCGATGCGAATTCATTTGACCCGAATCGGTTTGCTGCAGGTAATAAGTATGCACCATTTAGTTACTTTCCGTTCGGTGGCGGATCTCGCAGTTGCATCGGTTCGAGATTTGCGATGCTCGAAGCGACTCTCATCTTGGCGGTACTATATAAAAAGTTTGTATTCCGTAATGTTCGATTGCAAACGCCTGTTCCAGAACCGTTGATTTCATTACGGATAAAGGATGGCTGGCCGATGAAGGTAGAAAAGCGTGGATGACTAACGTGAACAATCATTCGTGTCATATAAAAACAGCGACCATCAAAAAGATGGTCGCTGTTTTGCTAGTGATCAGATACACACTGCCGCCTCTTTAGGAGTCGGCAACTCGACGATGCGCTGTACTTCGTCACCTTCTAGCGTTTCTTCTTTATACAAAGCATTGACCAATTCTTCAAATTGATACTCGTGCTCCTTAATGAGCGTTTCTGTCTTTTTCGCGGCTTGATTAAACAGCATTTGCATTTTTTCTTCTCTATCGGCTTTATTGAAGATCAAAGAAAATCCTTCTTGGAACAATCCAGTGTTCACCATACGCTCAAGAATATCTTTGGCCTGTTCCACGTCGCCTCCAACACCAATACTGTGCTCACCTAAATAGAGACGCTCTGCAATGCCGCCCGCTAAGATCATACTAACTTGATCAAGCAATTCGCTGGCTGTAGACAAATGCAGTTCTTTTTGAATAGGGGCTACATAACCGAGTGCTTGGCCTCTTGGAATGATCGTTGCTTTTCTAACGGAGCCTGGCTTTGTAAGAGCCGCGATCATGGCGTGTCCGGACTCGTGAATAGCTACACGTCGCTTCGTTTCTTGATCGCTTAATGTGCGCGCTGTATTTCCAAGGATTGTCCGGTCAATTGCGAAATCCAAATCATGCTTCTCGATAAGTTTTCGACCCTCTCGAATGGCGCGGCGGCTGGCTGTCTCAAACAAACTGCTAATTTCTGCACCAGAAAAACCTGAAGTGCTGTCTGCAAGTGTATCAAGAGACGCGACTACGTTAGGTGCCAGCGTTCTGCCGTTTGTATGGATATCGATAATTTCACGACGACCTTTTGTGTCTGGCAATTGAACGTTAAAAGTAAAGTCAATACGTCCCGGACGCAAGAATGCATCATCCAACATATCTTTTCGATTCGTTGCGGCTATGAATAGTATGCCATCATTATCGTTTCCACCATCAAGTTGAACAAGCAATTCAGTTAAAGTCTTTTCAGATTCTTCTCCACCGTGTTCTTTTCGTTTTCCAGCCAATGCGTCTACTTCATCAATAAAAATGACAGCAGGACGTTGCTTGCGGGCATTTTCAAAAAGTGTACGCACACGTGAAGCCCCAACACCTACAAATAATTCAGTGAAGGCTGCACCGCTTGAAGAATAAAAAGTAGCCCCTATTTCTTTCGCGATAGCTTGAGCTAATAACGTTTTACCTGTTCCGGGAGGTCCATACAGTAAAATACCTTGAGGCAATGCAATGCCCATTTTTTTCGCTGCTTCAGGATGTTTGAATACTTCTAACGTCTGTAGTATCTCTTCTTTCATTTCTTGAGGGATTCCACCGATATCGTCCATTGTAATATCAGGAAGAGGAGTCGCTTTTGATGCTTGATGTTTCATACCCGACGCACCAATATTGAGCTTCCCTTTTTTGTGAAGAATAAAAAGTGTCAGAAGAGCTGCTAATACGAGTCCGCCAAAAATCCAACCACCCGCTGAATTTGCTGGCTTATATTGATAGGACACATTATATTTTTGTACCAAGTCGTCGACTAATGTACTTTGTGGACGCACCATCGTGCTGTATGTTATGTGATCTACTGTAATCGATAATTTTCCTTTAGCTGTTTCATTTAGTAAGACATTAGCGCCTGATTGTTCAGCAATCAGTTTTTCCATCTGAGCAAAAGATACTTCTTTTCCTCCAGGGGATTGTAAATAGTTCCAAGTGACACCTGCAACGATCGCCGTGACAAAGAGGGCTACGACTAAGATCTTTGATGCTAATTTTGAAATAGGCTTCAAGGCCAGCTCCAGCTCCTTTAATGAATTACTTAAATTATACAAAAAGATAGGAGTATTGAACAGTGTGTAAACTAAATAAATAGTTACAAATTCAAGGCAGTGTGAGAAAGTACCTAAAAACGAAGGAGTGGAGTTGCATTTCTAATTTTTACTGGAGGTATAGTATGGAGGTTAGTAAGTGTTCGCATTCTAGATCCGCTTCGGTACGTGGGGAATTACCCCGTAGTTATGCCTGCGCTCCACTTACTGTGCATCATAACGTAGCCCAAACACTGCTCCTCACTCCGTTCCAAAACAGCGTAAACTAACAAAAAAGAAGCCGTTACTGCAAGTCGTGTACTTCACGACTTGCAGTAACGGCTTCCACTATTTCAATAAAATCACCTACTTAGGCTGCACATTTTCTAGCACGGCAAAACCATCACGAACTTTTATCTTTGCGAGCAATTGGCCTTGGCGTGATAAATCTTCCAACTGCATACCTGTATTTTCAGCTACATAGAATCGATCTGGAAGGAAATTTGCATAATACATCTGATTGTCATCGATAGTATGTTCACCGTAGTAGTACATATCTCCTTTTAAAAACAACCCATCATTTGGTTTCTGATGTGTAACGGTCTTCAACCCGTATAAATCACCATCTTCCTGTTTTAATACTGCGTACACCGTCAACTTTCCAGTCTGATGTTTGGAGAATTCTTTAATGAGCGCAGGGTCAAGAAGTTCTTTTGAGAATTCTTCAATCGCAAACTGAAGACTGACATAATCACCGTAAAGTATATCGCGCGGATCTACAGGCACTGTTTCCAGTGTGATAGTTTTACCAGTATTCAGTGTGTATAAAGGCTTCCAAGTCATCGCGAATAGAAGGATGATGGGGATGATTAAAGCAACCAGAAATAAATTACGTTTATTCATCATGGCGTTTCACCGTCTCTCGTCGCGATTTTTCAAACCAGAATCCAAAACCAATTAACAACAACCCGCCTACGATGAAAAATAATGATTTTGGCATGAAGTTATAGGAAATATCCGTGTAATAGCGATAGATTAACGCACATGTGATCAGAATAGCTGGCAAGCTGTCTTTCTTTAGAAGATAAATCAATAAGACAATGAATATAGCAGTGAAGATATAAGGTGCAGAATCTTCAAATCGTAAATCATTCCATGTGAACGGGAAAGTCAGCATAATACCCGTGATGCCAAATAGTACGGAACCGGTCCAAGAAGATTCTGTACGATAGTGTTTAAAAGGCGCAAGTGCAAGAAGCACGCCTAATATGAAAATAATTAGTACAGATATCCATTCATCCACATGGAAGAACTCTAGCGTATTGACGATAAAAGCCGCACTAAGCAAAACATTCATGACGAACAACGAACTCTTTCTTCCGAATCGCGTTTCATTCATCCAAAATAGTAGAGGGATCAATAGAAGCAACCAAAAGGGATCGAAGCTTCCCATTTCATAAGTTGAGAAAGCACTAAAGCTATAGATAATAAAAAATGCACTAGCGAATACAGCAAGCAATTGATCTTTAAGATAATAGGCTAGTGGCAAGATCCCGATCCCCCATAATAGGAAGTCCGTGTACACCGTATGTTGTAAATGAAAGCTTTGACCAATCAGGAATATCCCAGCTCCGAAAATGGCAGCCCCGATATAGTACATACTGCGTGATGTTCGTTCGTATTCTCTTTCAAGCTTATATCCTGCAAAGTATGCCAAGATCATACCGAGAATAATTAATCCAAATTTAAAGAATGGCGTCAGTCCTGCCCAGTTACCTGCGATAAAACTCAGTATTCCGACCCCCACTAATATAGCCCCGAAAGCTAGCAAGACTCTCACGAAATTAGTGCTGCCTCTCGCTTCATATAGTGAGAGCATTTCTTTAGCATCCGCTTCTCCTATTTTGCCTTGCTGTTGTAGGAAAGAAAACTCTTGTTGCAAGAAAGTGAATTGTTGCTTACTGATTTTTCTTTTCACACAGATTCCCTCCTTTCAAACTAGTTACTAAGTAGACGCATCAATTTATTATATGTTACAGAATAATTAGAAATATATAAGTTAACTAGTTGAATATAGTATCTCGTAAATTTTCTTACAACACAACAAACACTAGAAAAATACATATAAATCCTTTATTTCCCTATTGACAATCTCTTGAGAACGATTATCATTGATAATATAAAACTAAACGGTAGGAAGTAGGAAAAAATATGAAAAAAACACTCGTGACAGCTTTTGCTTTGACAACGGGAATTTTACTATCAGGTTGTGGGACAGCTGAAGAATCTACTGAAACAGAGCCCGCAGCGACGGTTGAAGTAGACTTAACTGCTGAAACAGATGCATATAAAGAGTTTGCGCTTGAACAAATGGATGAATTCGTTATGGACACAGAGAAATTCGTTGCAGCTGTTAAAGCGGGAAATGTAAAGGAAGCAAAGGAAATCTATCCACTGGCTAGAATGTATTTTGAACGTTCCGAACCGATTGCAGAAAGCTTTGGAGATTTAGATCCACGAATCGATGCACGTCTTGCAGATGTTCAAGAAGAAGGGCAAGGAGAAGAAGAGTGGTCTGGTTATCATAAAATTGAGTACGGTCTATGGGTAGACAACACAACCGAAGGGTACGCAGAGATTGCAGATCAATTACTTAAGGATGCAAAAGAACTGCGTGCACGTGTAGAAACCGTTGAAGTATCACCTGACTTGATGATCACAGGAGCGGTCGATTTATTGAATGAAGTCTCTACTTCTAAAATTACTGGCGAAGAAGAAATTTATTCTCATACCGATCTCTATGACTTCAAAGCAAATATTGAAGGCGCAGAAAAAATCTATGAAATCCTAAAAGATAAGATGGCAGCGAAAGATCAGCAACTAGTGGATGAACTCGAAACAAAATTCCAAACGATCAATAGTCTCCTCGCTGAATATGAAGATGGTAATGGTGGCTATATATCCTATGTAGAATTAACGAAAGAAGATACAAAATCGCTATCAGAAGCGGTAAATCAACTAGGTGAACCATTAAGTATGATGGGCATCGTAACGGAGTGATACTATGACGGACCAAACTGAAGAAAAATTCTATGATAAGAAAATTTCACGTCGTCAAATGCTGAAGTATACAGGAGCAGGGGCAGCTGGTGTGGCGATTGGCGCATCGGGCCTTGGCGGTGTATTTAAAGTATTCGGAATGGTTGAGGAAGAAGATAACCCACGCTCGCAAAATAAGATCAATTTCTATGGGAAGCACCAATCAGGAATCGCGACTGAATGTCAGAGTTATGTATACTTTGCTTCATTAAATGTCCTGGTGAATTCGCAACAAGAATTGATGGATTTATTTAAGATGTGGACTCCTATTGCCGTACGCATGATGAACGGTGAACAGATTGATGGTCAGACTTCCAATATGCTCATCCCAGCAAAAGATACAGGGGAAGCAGTGGGGTTGGACGCATCGAACTTAACACTGACATTTGGTGTCGGTCCGTCACTATTTGAGAAAGAGTCTTTAGGTTTAGCGTCAAAAAAACCTACTGAACTGAAAGATTTGCCGCACTTCCCAAAAGATCAGCTAGATCCTGCGTATACAGGTGGAGATATTTGTATTCAAGCCTGTGCGGATGATCCACAAGTTGCTTTCCATGCAGTTCGAAACTTAGTACGTTCAGCTTCAGGTAAAGTATCATTGAAATGGACACAGGCAGGTTTTAATTCTTATCCGATGAAGGGTAAGAAAAAAGAGACACCAAGAAATTTATTTGCATTTAAAGATGGTACAGTCAATCCTAATGAATCTAAGGAAGCCGAGATGAATGAAGTCGCTTGGATCGACGCGGGTCAATCAAAAGGCTGGATGACTAACGGTACGTATATGGCTGTCCGTCGAGTTCAAATGCACTTGGAAACGTGGGATCGAACCGCTTTACAAGAGCAAGAAGCTACATTTGGCCGTCATCGCGATACGGGAGCACCGATAGGTAAAGAAAAAGAGGTGGACGAAGTAGACTTAGATGAAAAGGATGCAAACGGTGAATATGTGATTCCTGAAGCTTCCCATGTGCGTTTGGCTAAGAAATCCAAACAGAAGATTTACCGACGTTCATTCTCCTATAGTTCAGGTGTTATGGATTCAACAGGTACATTCGACGCGGGTCTATTGTTTATTTCGTTCCAAAAAGATCCTAAACAATTTATCGCAATCCAAAACAGCTTTGGCCGTGAAGATAAACTAAATGAATATATTACCCATCGTGGCAGCGCATTATTTGCCTGCTTCCCTGGAGTTCAAAAGGGAGGCTTTATCGGTGACTCACTTTTCTCGATTATATAAATGGATTGCAATCATGTTCATCGTCATAGTACTGCCGATCCGTCCAGTATTCGCTGAAACGGAGACCAACTATAGTGAACTCTATATTTCCATCAGTGATTCCATTATGGAAACGAAAAAAATGAATGATGCAGAAGCAGTAGCGTCTTTACAAGAATTTGAAACGATTTGGCAACAACAAAAGTTAGAGAGCTCGGAGCTCACGAAAGAAATCGATAAAACGTTAAAACAAGCATTACAAGCAGACTCAGAAACACGCGGTGCGCTATTAAGTTCTTTATCTAAAGCCTTACATGAAGTAGAAAAGTCGGAAAATCCAGTGGACGAACTAGCGGAACGCGAAAAGTTCGGTCAATTGATGGAACCAGCCCTCACGGAATTAGACCAAGCAATCGAGTCAGGTTCGTTAGAAGAAATCGAACAAGCAAATCAACAATTTATTTCTACATGGACACGCAATGAGCGTCCAGTGCGAGAGCAAAGTATTGCAGCGTATGGTGCAATTGAAACAAGTATGGCATTCATAAGAATCACGTTGGCGGAGGAGAAACCTGATCTCGAAGTATTGCGAACTCAGTTCAATGAATTAATGGTCACAGTAGATCAGTTTGTCAGTGGGACGTTGAAAGAGACAGCAACCGAAGATTATTCTTTGACCACATTGACGGCACTGTTAGATGAAAGTTCAGATTCTTTACAAAAAGGAAAGCTAGATGAAACGAAGCATTCATTGCGCGAGTTCATTCAAATCTGGCCGAATGTGGAAGGGGAAGTGCGTACGAAAAATGCCTCTCTTTATACAGAGCTTGAAAATGAATTGCCATTGATGATTGGCCAATTGTCGAATAGCGACTATGATCTTGAAAGGGCTGAACGACAGTTACAAAACTTTACACAACAAATTTCCTTACTGCAAACAAATGACAATTTCAGCTTTTGGGACTCTGCGCTGATCTTATTGCGCGAAGGTCTTGAAGCATTGTTAATCATTGTGGCATTATTATCGTTTTTAACAAATGCCAATCAACCAGCTATGCGTAAATGGGTATACGTTGGAGCGGGTGCCGGCCTGGCGCTTAGTATCGCGGTGGCGGTTATGATGTCCACAGTATTGCAATCCGTCACGATAGGGAATGATCGTGAAATGATGGAAGGTTATGTGGGGCTCGTGGCGGCTGCACTGATGATCGGAGTGGGTATTTGGATGCACCAAAAATCCAGTGTCGCTTCGTGGAATCGTTATATATCTAAGCAAATGGGTCAAGCCATTTCAAAAGGGAGCGTACTCGCTATGGCTTCGGTCAGCTTCCTTTCCGTATTTAGAGAAGGTGCGGAAACAATCGTCTTTTATGCAGGTATTGCGCCGAAAATGTCCACCGTAGAATTTTTGATGGGGATATTACTAGCAGTTGTCATATTGGCGATCGTAGCGGTTGTCTTTATGAAGCTCAGCCACCGAATTCCAATTCACCGTTTTTTCGCAGTGGCGACGATGTTGATTTATGTATTGGCGTTTAAAATTATTGGTGTTAGTCTGCATACGTTACAGTTAACAAACGTGATCAACACAACAGTGCAACCTCGCTTGCCGATTATAGACTTCATTGGTTTTTATCCGACCAATGAAACGATTATGGCGCAACTAGGTTTACTACTCATCATTCTAGTGGCTACTTGGATACGAAAAGCTGGCAAGCGTTCCAAAGCACAACTTTCGAATTAACTACAAAAGGATGTCCTTGAATTTCGAGGCATCTTTTTTTGTTGTTATGAAGTTCGAGATCAAAGTGAATTAGCAAGAGGGGGGTTTTTAGTATGTACTTTATTATATTAAAAACCTACTTGACTAATAGGATTAATCGTAATACAATAAAATCATCTTAAAAATAATTGTCAGTCTAGTCAGATTTCCTATGATAGTCAGCATTATAAAATACAATAAAAGGTTGCGAGGGTGATGAATATGGCGTTACAAGTATCGAACAGTCCTTTTAGTGAAGAACAAGTAGAATTGCTCAATCGTTTATTACCGGGCATCACAGAAACACAGCAAAGTTGGCTAAGTGGTTATTTAACAGCTACCAGCTCAACTTCAGTACCATCGAGTGGCGTCGCTGTATTGGAGCGTCCTACTATCGAAGTTCAGACAGCAGTTAAAGAAATAACTGTTCTTTATGGTTCACAAACAGGTAACGGGCAGGGAATTGCTGAGCAAACAGCAGCCAAGTTAAAAGAGCAATCCTTTGATGTGACCATCCAATCCATGAGCGATTTCAAACCGAATAACTTGAAGAAAATCGATAATCTGTTGCTTGTTGTTAGTACGCATGGAGAAGGAGATCCACCTGACACAGCCTTACCATTCTTTGAGTACTTGCATGGAAAACGTGCTCCGAAACTGGATCATCTTCATTATTCAGTACTGGCACTTGGTGATAGCTCATATGAATTCTTCTGTAAAACCGGCGCTGATTTCGATCAGAAACTCTCCGAACTCGGTGCTATTCCATTAGCGCCACGTGTAGATTGTGATTTGGATTATGATGAACCAGCCGCACAATGGCTAGCAGCGGTAGAAGTTTCATTGGAAATCCAAACGGGTGGTCAATCGGCTGCAGCTAGTGTAGAAGTTGAAACTACATCTTCGACTCCGTATTCACGTACGAATCCGTTCAATGCAGAAGTACTTGAAAATATTAACCTAAATGGTCGTGGTTCTAATAAAGAGACGCGTCATGTAGAGATTTCATTAGAAGGCTCTGGATTGACGTATGAACCAGGTGACAGTGTAGGAATTTACCCGACAAATAATTCCGACTTAATCGATGAGATTATTAGATTTGGAGGTTGGAATGCAGAAGAGACAGTAGAAATCAACTCACAAGGAGAGCGTCGTGCTTTACGGATTGCTTTACTGAATCACTTAGAGGTTACTGTAGTAACCAAGCCGTTGCTTGAAAAACTATCCACTTACTCTAAATCAGAAGAGTTGAAACGAATTCTAGAAAAAGAACATGTGGATGAACTCCGGGCATATGTCGATGGACGGGATGTACTCGATACCTTAACAGACTTCGGGCCAGTAGTAGCTTCAGAACAGCAACTAGTAGGGATTCTTCGAAAGTTACCAGCGAGATTATATTCAATTGCAAGTAGTCTAGAGGCAAATCCTGAAGAAGTGCATCTGACAATTGGTGTTGTCCGTTACGAAGCGCATGGTCGCGACAGACAAGGTGTTTGCTCGATCCAATGTGCAGAAAACCTTGAGCCGGGAGATACATTACCAATTTATATCCATAAAAATGATAACTTCCGTTTACCTGCTAATTCCGAAACACCGATCATTATGATAGGACCAGGAACAGGGATCGCGCCATTCCGTTCATTCATTGAAGAACGCAGCGAAACGGGAGCGGAAGGAAAGTCCTGGTTGTTTTTTGGAGATCAGCATTATATGACGGATTTTTATTACCAGACTGAATGGCAAAATTACGTGAAGGATGGAGTGTTAACGCGCCTCGACGTAGCCTTTTCACGTGACACAGATGAAAAAGTATATGTGCAGCATCGTATGAAACAGGCGAGTCAAGAACTGTACCAATGGATTCAAGAAGGTGCAGTGATTTATGTATGTGGTGATGAACAGAACATGGCAAAAGACGTACACGCAACTTTGCTAGAAATCCTTCAACAAGAAGGTGGTAAGTCACTTGAAGAAGCCGAACAATTCATTACTCAGTTAGTTCAAGAAAAACGCTATCAGAGAGATGTCTATTAATCCGAAAGGGAGTGGGAGCATGTCTTCAACAACAAAACCGATCCATATACAAGATGGCGCACCGAGTGATGTAGAAGAAATTAAAATTGAAAGTGATTACTTACGGGGAAGTCTGATTGAAACAATGAATGATTCCATTAGTTCAGGAATTCCAGGTAATGATAACCGACTGATGAAATTTCACGGCAGTTACTTGCAGGATGATCGAGATCTACGGGTAGAGCGTCAACGTCAAAAGCTAGAGCCAGCCTACCAGTTCATGATCCGCGTACGGACACCAGCTGGATTAGCTACGCCAAAACAATGGCTTGTTTTGGATGAACTAGCACATAAATATGGTAACGGTACATTAAAGTTAACGACACGCCAAGCGTTCCAAATGCATGGAATTTTGAAATGGAATATGAAAAAGAATATCCAGGAAATGAATGACGCGTTACTAGATTCGATCGCAGCGTGTGGTGACGTCAACCGAAACGTCATGTGCAGTCCAAATCCAAATCAGTCATCCGTTCACGCAGAAATATATGAATGGTCGAAGCGATTAAGTTTGGATTTGCTGCCACAAACAACAGCGTATCATGAAATTTGGTTGGATGAGGAAAAGGTTGTGGATACGGCAGGTGAAGAAGTGGAGCCAATTTACGGTGCGACCTATTTACCTAGAAAATTCAAGATTGGAATTGCGGTACCTCCAATGAATGATATTGATGTATTCGCTCAAGATGTTGGATTAATTGCAATAGTAGAAGACGATAAATTAGTCGGCTTCAACGTCGCGGTAGGTGGCGGGATGGGAATGACGCATGGTGATGAGCAGACGTATCCTCAGTTAGGTCGCCTAATTGGGTTCGTACCAGTAGATCAAGTCGTGGAAGTAGCGAAGCATTTAATGACGATCCAACGGGATAATGGGAATCGTTCTGTACGGAAGTATGCACGATTCAAATATACGATTGATTCTCGGGGGCTGGATTGGTTAATTGAAGAGCTTCATAGCCGTCTGGGCTGGGAGTTAGAGGAATCACGTCCTTACCATTTTGATCATAATGGAGATCGTTATGGATGGGTGCCAGCAGAAAATGATCGTTGGAATTATACATTCTTTATTGAAAATGGTCGTGTGCGCGATACTGAGAATTATAAATTGATGACAGCACTTCGGGAAATTGCCGAAATTCATACAGGTGATTTCCGTTTGAGTCCCAACCAAAACTTAGTATTGGGTGATGTAGCGGGTTCAAATAAAAAGAACATAGAAGAAATTATTGCGAAGTATGGCTTAGAGTCTCCAGTCGAACAGTCAGCATTACGTAAAAACTCCATGGCATGTGTTGCACTGCCTACGTGTGGTTTGGCGATGGCAGAGGCAGAACGATATTTACCTTCATTGATCACAAAAATCGAAGACTTACTAGATGAAGCTGGACTTGGCGATGAAGAAATCGTGACGCGTATGACAGGATGTCCGAATGGATGTGCGCGTCCAGCAATAGCAGAACTAGGTTTTATCGGTAAGGGACCAGGCAAGTATAATATGTACTTAGGTGGCGGTTTTATGGGGCAACGCTTAAGTAAGATTTACCGTGAAAATATTGGGGAAGATGAGATATTAAGTGAGTTAGGACCTATATTGAAACGTTTTGCGAAAGAACGTAATGAGGGCGAACACTTTGGAGACTTTGTGATCCGTGCTGGAATTGTTGCAGAAACTACTGACGGAACGAATTTTCATAAGGTGTAATTGCATAAGTAGGACAGCTAGAGTGAAATCTAGCTGTCCTTTTTAAATGGAATTATTGGATATGTAGCGATCACCATCTCATAATTCCATCCTTATCTTAATTGGAAAGGAAATTGACTTGGTATAAAAAATTATATGAATGGAGATGATTAGTAAGAGAAATATCGGGAAAGGTAAAAAGAGCAGGTTGTATAAGTAGGAATCTTTTAAAAATTTTTTTCAAATTAAAGGAGATGTTTGGATGTCAAATGTTAAGGTAGCTGTAATTTTTTACAGTATGGGTGGAACGAATTATCAATTAGCCAAATGGGCAGAGGCAAGTGCGAAAGAAGCAGGTGCTGAGGTGAAAATTCTAAAAGTACAAGAGTTAGCTCCGCAATCAGTAGTGGAAAATAATGATGTATGGAAAGCAACGGCTAATGCAACGAAAGACATTCCAGTAGCAACATCAGAAGATATTGAATGGGCGGATGCTATTATTTTCAGTACGCCAACACGTTTTGGTAATATGGCTTCACAAATGAAACAATTCCTAGATACACAAGGCGGTATATGGGCTAAAGGTAAGACAATCAATAAAGTGGTAAGCGCAATGTCTTCAGCTCAAAATCCACATGGTGGTCAAGAAGCAACCATCCTATCGTTATATACGTCCATGATGCACTGGGGTGCGATTATCGTACCACCTGGATATTCAGATCCAGTAGTATTTGGTGCAGGTGGAAACCCATACGGAACTAGTGTTACAGTAGGCCCGACTGGTGAGATGATCGAAGATGTGGAGGCTGCTGTTAAACATCAAGCCAAACGTACAGTCGCAGTAGCAGAGTGGGTTAAAAAAGGAATTCAATAAATACATGTCATTGAAAAACTCTGTCTAAATAGGCAGGGTTTTTCTGCTTCTTTGATTAATCAATGTATCTGACTTGAAAACTAGTGAACAAAATCTACTTGCAAGCATTTACTTGTTTAAGTGCTAAAGCATTGCGGTATACTATTACTAGTGAATGAAAGGAGATTGATTATACATGACTTATGAAGAGAACATAGCGGGTTTTGAGAAAATTGATTCTGCAAGAGCAGATAAATTAGTAAAAGACGATGGCGAAGCTGTAATTTATGTAGGTAAAGAGGTCTGCCCTTATTGCCAAGTGTTCGTTGGAAAACTAAATAAAGTGTCTAAAGAGACGAATACGCATATCTATTATGTAGATAGTATAGATCAAGCAGATATGAAAGGTGTTTCAACTTTCCGTAATGAATATGGCATTCCAACAGTTCCAGGTTTCATCTACACTAATGGAGACACAGTAAATGTGAAATGTGATTCATCGATGTCGGAAGAAGAAATCAAATCTTTCATGCATAAGTAATAGGATTGAAATTATAAAAAGATCATTAATTCAACAATGAATTAATGATCTTTTTTGTCTGTTCAACTAATAGTCTGCTCTACTGGAAAGGTTTGTTTAAGTTCATCTAGGAAGGTTTGACGTTCTTCTATGTTATGGAGATAAATTGGTTCAATGGCCTCTTTCAGCCAACTACGACGTTCCACACGATCCGCCACATATTTCTTTACATACTGTCGGATATCTGCGAGGAAGTCTAGATAGTCTTCATAACGTTCATCATACGTTTCAGCTATTTCCGATCGAATCTTCTTGGCCAATGAAGGACTTGCACCGCTTGTAGATACGCTGATAATCAGTTTACCGCGGGTAGTGACTGCTGGAATCTGCGCGGTACCTAGCGATGGGTTGGATGCGTGAACGACTAGTTTACCCGCATGCTTTAATTGCTTGGCGAGATGATCATTTAGTACTTCGTTGTCTGTAACGAGCAATGTGAGAAAAGCGTTCGCAACATCTTCCCATTCCGCTTCTTTCGTGATGAGTGTAACCGTCCCTTGCTGTTCAAGTTCTGCAAGAGATGGATGGAATTCAGGGCTGATAATAGTCGGATGGATACCGAAGCGGTGTAAGTTGAGTACTTTGTGATACGCAACGTGCCCGCCACCGACTAAGAATATATTTGATTCATCCAAGTTTTCGAGCATGATGGGGAACATAGAGAACACGTTTCCTTTCTGCTGCTTCATCGGCCCTTTCATTCAGAATTGCATGAATCACTGGATCATAGCCTAATTCAGAGCATAGATGAATAGCGGTAGTTGTTTTCATTTTATTTAGTGTTCGTTCAATTGATTTCATCAAAATACCAGTGAATAACAAATACGGTAACACATACAGAGTCTTAGGTTGCTGTTCTAGTAGTCGTTCAAGTTCCTCTTCGTAAAAAGGCTCGCAAGCTGCTAGATAACCGACATGAACATGTTGAAGCTTCGTTTTCTCTTGGAAAATTCTTTTGATCTCTGTAAAGTCTTCTTTCGTGGTAGGATCACTGCTACCTCTTCCAATCAATAAAATAGACGCATTCTTAGGAATAAATTCTGTTATATCCTGCAGTCGTTCAATCAGCACATCCACCATACGTTCATCCACGCCAATTGGATCGCCATAGTAAACAGGAATATTAGGGTAATTCATCATGACTTCCTCTAGCTCAGTAGGAATATCCACGTTGGCGTGACCTGCGCGCAACAACAGAAAAGGTATAGCTATAATTTCTGTTGCGCCTCGCTCTATACAGCGTGCGACACCTAACGCGATAGACGGATCAGCGAGTTCAAGGAAACATGCTTCTTGAATAGGGGCCACATCGGTTTCCATCGTCTTCTCAATGAACGCCAAAGCAGCCTGCTGTCCTTTTTTTACGCGGCTGCCGTGGCAAATATATAAGATCGCTCTCATACCATCGTCTCGTGCAAACGACGTTCTTCGCTCGATTCCTCGAACCATTGCAATTCGTCACGCAAGCGGACCACTTCACCAATAACAATCATGCTAGGGTTTTTGACTTCCTCAAGACGTGCTGTTTCCGTCATAGTGGAAAGTGTCGCAGTAACTGTGCGCTGCGTCTCTGTTGTCCCCCAATGAATAAATGCAACAGGTGTGTTTGGATCTTTGCCGTGTTGAATTAATTGCATCTGAATATAGGGAAGATTGCCGATGCCCATGTAAATTGCCAGTGTATCTATTCCTTTGGCAAGAGCCTGCCATTTCTCAGCCTCGTCCGCACCTTCCTTACGATGGCCCGTGACGATGGCAAATGATGCACTGTATTCACGATGAGTGACTGGGATTCCTGCATAAGCAGGAGCTGCGATCCCCGAAGTAATTCCAGGAATCACCTCGAACGGGATGTGATGCTTGACCACAAACGCAGCTTCTTCACCGCCACGACCGAAAATAAATGGATCGCCGCCTTTCAGACGGACGACTTGTTTACCTTGCGTGGCATGTTTAACCAATAAGAAATTGATCATATCCTGCTGAACGAAATGATGCTTTGGAAGCTTGCCTACAAAAATCAATTCCGCGTCTGTTTTTGCATAAGCTAAAATTTCTTGATTGATCAGTCTGTCATAAAGAATTACATCCGCGTGCTGTATTGCTTTCACTGCTTTTACGGTCAATAAGTCAGGATCGCCAGGACCTGCTCCGACTAGCCACACCTTACCCATTCCTCTCACTCCTTAATTAATCCATTTTTTATCACGTAAGTAATCGATTAACTGCTCGACACATTCTTCCACCGTATATTGATCTGTTTCTAATGTGAGTTCAGGTTGTACTGGTGCTTCATAAGGTGATGAAATTCCGGTAAATTCAGGAATGACACCAGCACGTGCCTTTTCATATAAACCCTTCGGATCACGTTCTTCACAAGCATCAAGAGGACAGCTGATATATACTTCAACAAATTCATCCTTCTCTACCAAACGTCTGACACTATCTCGATCTTCTCGGAAAGGAGAGATGAATGCAGTGAAAACAAGCTGACCGCTATCAATGAATAATTTCGAAACTTCACCGATTCGACGAATGTTTTCTTTACGAGCTTCATCTGAAAAGCCCAAGTCTTTATTTAAGCCGTGACGGACATTATCGCCATCAAGGACATAGGTGTTCGCACCAAGATCATGTAACCTACGAGCAGCTGCATTAGCAATCGTGGATTTACCTGAACCCGATAGGCCTGTGAAGTAAAGTACTGCGCTATGATGTTTATTTTTTATACGTTGTTCTTCTTTTGATAGTAACGGGTCATGCCATACAATGTTCTTTGCCATATCGTGTCTCCTCACTTCACCAGTTCTTTTTCTTGTAAGCCTTTGATTAGTACGTCAACCACTTCTTTACGACTGAATTCTGACGGAGGCAAGACGCCGCTCTTTAACATCGTACGTACCTTAGTTCCCGAAAGAATTACATGATCTTGACTAGAGTGCGGGCAAGTTTTAGGTGTTGCCATATTGCCACAAGCTTTACAGAAAAAACTATGTTCAAAGAACAGTAATGTAATGCCGATTTCTTCCGCTGTAAAAATCGAGAAAATTTCTTGTGCTTCGTATGTGCCGTAATAATCTCCGACACCTGCATGGTCACGGCCGACGATAAAATGCGTGCAACCATAATTTTTGCGTACAAGGGCATGGAAAATGGCTTCGCGTGGTCCTGCATAACGCATGGCGGCAGGGAAGACAGCCAATTTCACACGGTCTTCAGGATAGTAGTCACGCAGTAATACTTGATAACTCTCCATCCGTACATGAGCGGGGATATCATCGGACTTTGTTTCGCCAACTAGTGGATTGAGCAAAAGAGCATCGACGGTTTCAAGTGCAGTTTTTTGAATATACTCATGGGCACGGTGTACGGGATTACGCGTTTGGAATCCGACGATTGTCTTCCACCCATTATTTTCGAAAGCTTGACGAGTTTCCGAAGGGTCGAAATAAAATTCAGCGAAATCTCTCTGTTCTATTCGTCTTATTAATTTGATTGGCCCGCCAAGATAGATATGTCCGCGATCGAATAATTTCGCAACACCTGGATGAGCACGATCAGTAGTTTTATAAACTTTTTCTGCTTCGATTTGTTGATCAGGTTCGAAGATCTCCGTAATTTCAAGTGTACCGTAAATTTCGCCTTGATAATCGAGTAGAACCGTATCGCCTACGGAGTAAGCTGAACTGTCCTTAACGGGCAGCGTAATTGGCAAACTCCATATTGTACTATCTGCTAACCGAATGTTATTGACGACTGCATGGTAGTCTTTAGAAGTCAAAAAACCTGTTAATGGGCTGTATGCACCCGTTGCGATTAATTCCAAATCACTTACTGACGTTGCATCAATTGAAACTGTTTTATGCAAGCCTTTAATGGAGAGAGTGGGATCGTATAAATTAATTAACTTGCCGCCATGTGGTTGTATGATTGTCATTTTTGAACACCTATCCTTTTCATTTTAATAAGACATATAGAAATACTAGGTTTTAAATTAAAAAAATTTACGTATGCAGTCCACATTCTGTTTTGCCGCTACCGGTCCAGCGTCCAGAGCGCATATCTTCTTCAGTAAAAGCTGGTTTTGTACAGTTTGCGCACCCGATACTCGGGTATCCTTGATCATGAAGAATATTATAATCTAGTTCATGTGTGTGGGCGAAACGCCAAACATCTTTCCATGTCCAATGAATAAGCGGACAGACTTTAATTTTTTCAAAACGATTATCTACATTTAGATATTCCGTAGATTTTCTCATTTCAGATTGTTCCCTACGTAATCCTGATATCCAAGCAGTGGAAGGGGCAATGGCTTCTTCCAACGGTTGGATCTTTCGCAAATGACAACATTGATTCGGGTTGGTTTTCCATAGATCTAAACCATATTGATTTGTTTGTTCTTCAATAGTCAATCCGGGTTGTTGTATATGGATTTTAAGCTGAGGATAACGTTTCTTTACTTTTTCTATTGTGTCGTACGTTTCTTTAAAATGATAATTGGTGTCTAAGAAAACAATCTTGGCATCGGGCTTCACGCGTGAAATCAGTTCGATCAGTACAATGCCTTCAATACCAAAGCTACAAGCATAGACTAGCTTTTCTCCATAGTGATCATAAGCCCACTGCAATACTTCAGAAGCTCCTTTTGTTTCGGAGTCTACTGGAAACTCTGGTAAGACTGATGTATCATTCCACGATTTAAATGTGACCATTCCATCCCCCCGCTAACTGTAATAGTATTATCAGTTTAACAGACAATTAAAAATAGTCAATGCAAATTAGAATAGTAGGGATTGAACTTTTATATGCGTAAATAACAGAGTTTTTTTGGTTAGCTAACTGCGAGGTAGGCCGTGGCTAGGATACAACTGGCAATATCACCGGCACCTGGCTCCTAGCTGTAGGCAATCGCCTGGGCAATTTCCCAAGCGCTTGAAATACGACTCCTCATGCTTTTCTCATTCTAGTTATCTCACATCGATATACTTTTTACTTTTCATGTCAAAAAGCAATTGGTATACTAATTAGTAGTAAGCCATTATAACTAAAGGAAAGAGTGTGCACCCAATGGGCCGTAAATGGAATAACATTAAAGAAAAAAAAGCGTCTAAAGATGCGAACACAAGTAGAATCTATGCAAAGTTTGGCCGTGAAATATATGTAGCAGCAAAATCAGGTGATCCCAGTCCTGAATCCAACCAAGCGCTGAAATTCGTACTCGAGCGCGCAAAAACATACAACGTACCGAAAGCCATTATTGACCGTGCGATTGAAAAGGCAAAAGGTGGCGGTGAAGAAAACTTTGATGAACTTCGTTATGAAGGATTCGGACCGAACGGCTCCATGGTTATCGTGGACGCATTAACAAATAACGTCAATCGGACAGTTTCTGAAGTGCGTGCCGCTTTCGGTAAAAATGGAGGAAACATGGGAGTAAGTGGTTCTGTTGCTTACATGTTTGATCCGGCCGCTATTATCGGTATTGAAGGCAAAACAGAAGATGAAGTATTAGAGTTATTGATGGAAGCAGACGTAGATGTAAATGATATCGAGGAGGAAGATGGGCAAGTAGTAGTATACGCAGATCCCTCCCATTTCCATGAAGTACAAGAAGCGTTCCGTCAAGCTGGTGTTACAGACTTTACCGTAGCTGAGTTGTCTATGATTGCTCAGAATGAGGTTTCATTGGATGAAGAAGCCCAAGAGCAGTTTGAAAAAATGGTCGAAGCGCTCGATGATTTGGAAGATGTACAACAAGTTCATCATAATGTTGATTTAGCTTAAAAAAACAGCTGTTCCATAATGTAATGGAACGGCTGTTTTTTGTATTACTTTATGATGACTTTCCATTCGTCAGTAGGTTCTTCGATGAAATCTACGTGAGTGGGTAAAAAGACGAAAGACCAAGGAGTGGCGGAATATGGTGGAATGTCGAGGGTCAATGAAAAAGTCTCCTCGGCTACTGTTACTCCTTGCTCATTCACTACACATACTGTAGCTTCCTGAAAAGATAAAACTTCATCACGATTATTTTGTAAAAATACAGTAGCGACTAATCCACCATTGCGTTTATGTTTTAACAGGATGGGTGTGGCTGTAAACTCTTCCTGTTTACATCTTTTAGTTTCATATTGATGAATAAAAGCTTGTTTTTGTTGATCTGATAAAGTAGCTTCCCACGTAGCTTCAAACACAATTTGCATAGTTTAGACCTCCTTCTTCCTATATCATTCCCTTGGTTTTGATATTTAAGTCCTATTATATCATAGAATAATAAAAAATATTCACTACGACTTACTTCTCTTGTGCACTATAAGTATTTCATAACACTAGAAATATCACGATTACTGTACATAGAATGAAGGAAGTCATCTAATGATGTATACTGGAGTAGAAATATAGTAGTAAAAGGAGAGAGTCGTATGATACGTGTATTATTCGTTTGTCTCGGAAATATTTGTCGCTCACCTATGGCCGAAGGAGTATTTCGTAAGATGATTCATGACGAACGATTGGAGAATCGCATCGAAGTGGACTCTGCTGGAACAAGTGATTGGCATGTAGGGAAAGCACCTCATGAAGGAACGCTGTCTAAACTAGCGGAATTCCAAGTATCTGCAGCTGGAATGGCGGGTCGTCAGTTGAATGTGAAAGATGCAGAGGAATTTGATTATATTATCGGGATGGACGCGGAAAACATCCGGAACATTCACAACATATTTGGTGATCATGATCATCAACGTGTGATTCGTTTTTTAGATTTGACTAGTCATCAAAAAGATGTTCCCGATCCATACTTCACTGGCGATTTCCAAGAAACATATGACTTAGTGCTCGAAGGTTGTCAAGCATTATTGGAGCTTATTAAAAAGGAGGCATCCATTGAATGAAGATTCCTGTAATATATGAAGATAACCATCTCTTAGTCGTTGAAAAGCCGGTCAATATACCGGTGCAAGAAGATGAGAGCGGAGACTTGGACGTATTGACTATTTTAAAGCAAGATATTAAGAGACGTTATCAAAAGCCAGGGAAGGTTTACCTTGGCTTAGTGCATCGTCTTGATCGTCCTGTAGGCGGTGTGATGGTATTTGCTAAAACTTCTAAAGCGGCATCTCGTCTATCCGATCAGCTTCGTCGCGGTATCATTGAACGGAAATACTTAGCAGTACTCCGTGGTGTGCCACGAAAAAAACAATCTACTCTTCAGCATTATTTATACAAGAATCGTCAAAAAAATCAAGTGTACAGTGTGAAGCCAAATCATCCGGGAGGGAAGGTGGCCAGTTTGGATTATCAAGTACTCGATAGCAAAATTGATCAAAGTTTAGTAAGTGTACGTCTGCATACAGGACGATCACACCAAATTCGCGTACAAATGGCAACAGAAGGATTTCCGCTTTATGGTGATCAGAAATATGGGAATTCGATGAATAAGCGTGGCGAACAGATTGCATTATGGGCGCACACGTTAGAATTCGAACATCCAACAACAAAGGAAAAGATGCAATTTACTTCAGAAGCACCACGAGTTTATCCTTGGGAATTATATGCTACGCACGATCAAGTTTATAAAACATATGGTTAGTGACGGACGGTCCATTCTTGACTTACGAAATCGGTGCAACTACACTAAATGGTAAAACGTCTGTTGGAGGAATTTATGAGTAAGCATTCTTTTATTCCGATTATTGTCGGAACTAATATTAACGCCTATAATATGGCGATTTCATTTCATGAAGAGTACGACATTAAGCCTGTAATTGTAGGTAGAGAACCATTGCCGTTCACAAGTTATAGTACAATTACAGATATCCAAGAATTGAATCCAGGTTTGCATGATCCTGAAATATTCGTCCAGTTTTTACGTGAAATCGCCAAAAAATATCGTACTGCTGATCAAAAACTAGTTCTAGTTGGAACGGATGACTTATATGTCCGACTAATCATTGAGCAGCGAGAAGCTTTACAAGAAGATTTCCTGTTCAATTATATCGATGAAGAAATTATGAATGCCGTGTATATTAAGAAAAATTTCTATGAATTATGTGCAGAACATGGAATAGATACACCTTCCACGTACTTTCACTCGTGTTTATCTGATGAACCATTTACAGAAAAAGTACTGTTTCCAGTCATCATCAAGCCGAGCGACGGGGTGCAATACTATCGCCATCCGTTTGAAGGCTTGCAGAAGATTTATAAAGTCGATACATATGAAGAAATCAACCGTATTATCCAGATGGTAAAAGCTAGTGGGTATACGGAAGATCTGATCATTCAGGATTTCATCCCTGGCGACGATACGTATATGTGGGATGCTGTATATTATGCTGATCAGCACGGTAAAGCACAGTTAATCACATTGGCACAAGTGGTACTACAAGAACGTGCCATGACGGCAATTGGAAACTACACTGCATTGATTACGCGTTATAATGAAGAGATCATGACGAAACTTGCGAAGTTCCTAGAAGCGATTGGTTACGTTGGATACGGAAACTTCGACTTGAAATACGATGAGCGCGATGGGAAATTTAAAGCGTTTGAAGTGAATATTCGTCAAGGACGTTCAAGTTATTACATTACGCAGTGTGGTGAGAATATGGCGAAATACTTGGTCGATGACTTAGTATACGGGAAGGAAAAGCCGTTAACCTATTTAGATGATCATTTCTTATTTACTGTCGTACCAAAAGCAGTATTGAAAAAGTTTGTCGATAATCCACCTATGGAAAAAGAGATTCGATCTTTGATCAAAGCAGGAAAGTATGGTAATCCTTTATTTTATAATAAAGATAAGCATATGAAGCGTAAATTGTATTTACTGATGCGTCAAATTAACTACTACAAGAAATATAAAAATGCTGTCGAATAAGAAAAAATCCCTGCGCATTTGCAGGGATTTTTTAACTTTACTTCAGTATTTAGCTGAATCGGTCTACTAGGTCATGCATATTTTCGGCTTCTGTGTGAAGGTCGAGAGAAGCATGCATAATCGTGTTGATGGCAGCTTTTTGTTCATCGATAGATGCATTGACTTGTTCTGTAGCTGCCGCTGATTCAGTTGCGACTGCTGCAATTTGATCAATTGCCTGAACGACATGTTGTCGATTTTCGTCCATGCTACTCATATCACTTTCCATAGTTTTCAACAGGGATGTGATGTTGAGGATGGAATCGGATAATTGTTCAAAAGCATTTTTTGTATCTATAATCGTGCCTTCTTGATTACTCGTCAAATCTAATGTGTGTTTCATTTGATTTTCAGCAGACGTCGTATCTTTTCGGATATGCACTAGTAGGTCGCGAACTCTCGTAGTTGCCTCGTTTGTGTCTTCAGATAATTGACGTACTTCATTTGCTACTACAGCGAATCCTTTTCCGTGTTCACCTGCGCGAGCGGCTTCAATACTAGCGTTTAATGCCAATAAATTCGTTTGTTCTGAGATCGATGAAATCGTTAGAACGATGGCTTGGATCTCATTCATTCTAGATACGAGTTGTGAGAAATTACCTTGCAAATCGTTGATTACGATGTGGAAGTTAGCAGAGTTTTCCTCTAAAGTTTCGGCTTTTTGCATACCTGAACTTTGTAGATCATTCATGCTGTGCATCTCCGTCACGACATGTTCATATTGTGCTGATGCGTTGGAAATCAGCGTAGATAATTGCCCAACTTTTGTGATAGCAACATCTGCTTCCTCAGATTGCAATACCGCACCTGAAGATACTTCAGTAATCGCGCTGTGAATTTCGTCAGCCGATGCAGTTGCTTCTTCTGTAATTGCGCTAAGTGTTTCAGAAGATGTTCTCATTCGATCTGAAGAAAGTCTTGTCCGACCGACCATCTCATTTAGATTATTTTTCATCGTATTCACATTTTCAGCTAAGTGGCCGAGCTCATCACGTGAACGGATCGGAATATCTTCACCTGACAGTTTACCTTGTGCTATTTCAGCTGTAATGAGGCGGATATTCTTAATGTATGATGTCAAACGCCCTGAGAAAATAGAGAATAGTGTAACCCCTACAATAATAGAAATAATGATAGAAATTAATGTGTACCATAAAACATTTTTGGCTCCAGCATTAAAGTCTACTAAATAGGTTCCAGCTACTACGATCCATCCCCAATTAGGATCTTCTAAGCCGTAAGTAATTTTTGGTGCTTCTACATTCAGATTGCTTGGCAGCGGCCAGTCATACTGTACATAACCGCCTCCGTTTTTAGCTTCTAAGATTACTTCACGAATGAAGTAACGACCATCTTTTGTTTTGGATTCATACAAGCTTTCTCCTTCTTTTTGCGGGTGCACAAGCAAAGTACCTTCCTGATCCACTACATAGAAGTAAAAATTCTCTCCGTATTTTGCTGGATTGTCTAAAGGTCTAGTACCGTCAGCAGCCATAGGTCCCATAATTTTGTCTTTAGCTCGTTCTTGTGCGTCTTCTAAACTAATTGTGCCATTCTCTACTTGAACATTGAGCTCATCGATTAAATCTAGGACAGCATACGTCCCTTTCTGTAAACCCATCTCCCCGACTTTCTCAAGCTCTTGCTTCGCTACAAAATAATTGACGATTCCTACAGCGAGAAGTGGTATTAAAATAACTAGAGCTGCAAGCGCTATCAACTTGTTGCGTACTGAACCTTTCAATACGTAATCCCCCTTTTGCATCTTTTATGTGAAACCTTTATCCCTTATTACAGTATAGGCTATTCTAATTAATAACGGAATAGATTGTCTCAATTACTAGTAATTTATTACTTAAATTTCTAGCTTCGTTGTTAAATGGCAGCTGTGTACTCTTCGATTCTTGACTTGAAAAATGCAGTAGGCTACACTTAATAGAGCTGTGGCTGTACGGTTCTTTAAGATTTTCAAAAAGTAAAAACGGATATTGTATGGAGCTATAGTAATGTAAGGAGTGTTCGAGCAGTGCCGATTTTAGATAAAAGCAATGCAAAAGATGTTAAAAGATATGAAACGTTTATGAGAAATTCTCCGTTTCGTTCGATTACACAAGATCCCAATTGGGCACATGTAAAAGATGATTGGGGTAATGAGCAAGTATATGTAGAACGTGATGGAGAAATTGTAGCCGCTATGTCCTTATTGATACGAAAGGTACCAGGCGGTTTTTCATTACTATATGCACCACGTGGACCTATTTGCGATTTACATGATCAGAAGCTAGTTGAAGAATTGATTAAAGAGGCAGAAGTACTAGTGAAAAAACATAAAGCCTTTGCATTAAAAATGGATCCTGAACAGCTGTATACGGATGAATTGGACAAGTTATATCGTGATGCAGGTTACATAGTACGCAACGAAGGCGCGGGTAAAGAAGAGTTAATCCAGCCTCGCTACAATATGATTGTTAAACTGACGGACGAGGATGAAGATTCTTTAATGCTCAAATTCCGTAGTAGAACGCGAAGTAAAATCCGAAGCTCGGCACGTAAAGGTGTAGAGGTATCTTATTCACGTAGTGATGAATATTTAAAGAAATTCTTTGAGATCCATGAAGAAATGTCTGTTCGGAACCAAATCTCTATTCGTTCATATGATTATTTCGTCAAAATGCGAGAAGCATTCGATGATTTACGCATTTATATAGCTAAGCATGAAGACGACTACTTAGCCGGTGCTGTAACTATCAACTATAACGGAAAATTGTATTACTTATACGCAGGTAGTTCCAATACGAAGCGTAACTTGAATCCCAGTTACCTAATGAACTATGAAATGATGAAGTGGGGACTGGAAATCGGTGCGGACCAGTATGACCTTGGTGGAGTATTCGTACTCGACAGTGAGCAAGATGGATTATATAATTTTAAAAACAGTTTTTGTCAAGTAGACGGAGTGACAGAATTTATCGGTGAAATTGATAAAGTGTATAAGCCATTCATTTATAATATGTTTGTGAAAGTAGTGCCTAAAATTCAGAAGTTGAAAAAGAAGCTTCAAAAAAAATAACCGGTTGAAGTCCTCAACTATAGAAAAGAGTGAACCGAATGAATTTTTTAGACGAGCTGAATGAATCTTTGCGCACAAAATGGAAATTTAAGCAGCCTATGCCCATTCAGTCTCAAATGATACCCGAGATGTTGTCAGGCAAAGATATAGTAGCTGAATCACCAACAGGAACAGGTAAGACACTAGCGTATACGTTACCTGTAATCCAAATGGTCGACGGGAACCTACCGAAGACACAGGCGTTAATCATCACGCCATCACAAGAGCTATCCATGCAGATTGTCAATGTGATCCGTGAGTTGGTTGAAGGAACTTCTGTAACAGTGACTCAGTTGATTGGCGGCGCAAACATGCAACGCCAGGTCGAAAAACTGAAAAAGAAACCGACAATTGTTGTCGGTACACCAGGAAGATTAAATGAACTAGTAAGAGAAAGAAAGTTGAAAATGTATGATATTCAATACTTGGTCATAGACGAAGCGGATCAACTTCTGTCTCGTGAATATCGCGTATTGGTAAAAAGTTTGATTGAAGCAGCAAACCCTGAACGTCAGTTAGCGGTTGTGTCAGCCACAATTACGGATGAAATCGAACTCGTGGCTAAACAATTGATGAATGATCCGATTCGGTTGCAAGTCAATTCAGATGAAATTCCAAATAGCGGTCAAGTGATTCATTCATACGTAAAAGTAGATGAACGTAAAAAGACGGATATATTGCGAGGCATTTCCGCATTATCAGGCGTACGAGCACTAACATTCATGAATAATGTCGATCAATTGCGCATGAAAGAGCTGAAACTACTCTACAACGATGCGCCGATTGCAGTCCTTTATTCTGACATGAAAAAACTCGACCGCCAGAAAACGTTGGAAGACTTCAGAAAAGGCACTATTCGGATCCTCATCGCTACAGACTTAGCAGCACGAGGATTGGATATTGAAGGACTAACACACGTCATCCATGTCGACGTACCGCACACAGCGGAACAATATGTGCATAGATCAGGAAGAACAGGCCGCGCCGGAGCAGACGGAGAAGTCCTGACACTTCTATCCTATCCAGAAGAACGCGACTACCGTAAAGTTTCCAAAGGCTTCAAAACTGTCCAAAAAGTTTGGTACAATGGACAACTGATCGAAGGAAACTCCAAAACAGTTGACGATTTGAAAAAAGCGGCGCCAAAGAAATCCAAACCGAAAGTTAAGAAAAAGAAATAATAAAAAACGTATCAACCAAACGACGATACGCAAAAACTGAAGACTGCCCTCGTATTAGGGGGGCAAGTCTTCAGTTTTTTCTTTCGATTAGTAGGAAATCACTCCAAAATTCCGCAGCAAAAAAATGAGCATGCACGGAAACATCCGCACACACTCATTCACATCATTTCATTAATCAAGCTGAGTTAAAATAATAGGCTGCCCCTTCGTCACGACAATCGTATGCTCTATCTGTGCAACGAGTGACTTGTCAGGCGTAACAAATGTCCAACCGTCATCTAACTCAATTACATGCTCAGCCGCATGCGAAATGAACGGTTCTACCGCAAGAACCATACCGTCCTTCAATAACGTTTTATCCCAAGGGTCGTAATAATTCAGAACATGCTGAGGCTCTTCGTGAAGAGATGTACCAATTCCGTGGCCAGTTAAATTTTTGATCACATGCAAGCCGTGATCTTTCGCTTCACGCTCTACTGCTTTACCGATTTGATTCAAACTAGAACCCGCTTTTACTTTCAATAACGCGCGATCCAAGGCAGACTTTGCTACGTCGCATAACTTCTGCTTTTGCTCGTCAGGTGTACCTGCTACAAATGAAATACCCGTGTCTGCAAAGTAGCCGCCGGCTGACCCAGAAACATCTATATTCACAAGATCACCGTCTTGGATCTTGTAGCTTCCTGGAATGCCGTGCGCTACCTGATGGTTGACACTGATACATGTATAGCCAGGGAAGTCATACTGGTCAATAGGAGCGGAAACAGCACCTTTTTCAGCGAACAGGCGACCAGCCATATCATCAAGTTCTTTCGTTGTGATGCCAGGTACGGTAGCATCTTTCAACGTTTCACGAATCTCTGCAACGATTTTACCAATTGCCCGTAACCCCTCTAATTGTTCATCATTTTTTACAATCATGTTTACAAGTCCTTTCTTCCGTACAATTTATTCAATTCTACTATATCATACTTTATTGATGTTTTTTTAATGATTCGCTTGTTCTTCTATTCCTTATTTCAAGACTTTTACACCTTGATAGACATTCCAAATTAGGACGCTTACAAACAACAAACCATATAAAATGATGAATAGTATAGGAACGAATCCCCAGAACATCATATTATTATTTGTATTAGTGATGGTATCAACGTTAAAGGAAAATATCGAAAAGGACATGATGATGAAGCCAGCAATCAGTAATGCCATAGGAACGACATGTGAAACGAGTGCCTTTTTGGCATGACGGCGAACTTCGAATTCATCCGCAACGAAATAAATGATGATCGGCAATAGAAGGGGGGCGAAAAAGACACTGAAATAACTAAGCGAAGACAATAATTTTGAATTTGACATAGCGTAACCTCCACTCTCTAGCATGATAGTCCATACTCTAACCTATACCCTAGTTTACGGTATAATCATGAAAAAAACACGGTTGCCCCATTGGCACCGTGTTATAATTGTTTGGGCTTTGAAAAACGCTGGCCCATAACTAGTGTAAAACCGATTACTGCGGAAAGAAATAAAGCGGCTGTTGAAACAAATAGCTCATCGGTTCCATTTTTTATGGCGATACCGATGAAAGACCAAATAATGATTAAATTAAACATAGAGTCACGGTAATGATACATAAAATGTAAAGCGATCGCTGCTGTTAAAGTTAAGAAAAGGACTGTCCATAGCGGATCACTCAAACCCCATCCTGTCCAATCATGGAATTTGAAAGCATAGTTAGAATTTGCGATGACTGCGATGAAAATCCATGCCATATAAGCTGAAATCGGAAGTCGTTCCCGATTCGTTTCGTCTTTTTTTGGATAACTGAAATACAGAACTAGTAAACAAATTAATAGGGCGATTACGCTAACAATAGCCCAGTAATAATAACTATAATGCCACAATAAAAGCCATGCAATATTAAAGAAGCAGCTGATTGAGAATGTAACTGCACGTAAGTTAGCAACGAATGAAGAGAGACTATCTGATGTTTTGAAAAATAAGTATAACCAACTGACAAGTAATAGATCTAGCACTATCCAAATTGAAAAGACGTACTCTGCAGGCATGAATAGAACCGGCACTCGATTAGCAATCTCCCAAGTAGTTAGTCCATTAAGTGGGATTAAATTGGCAGCGATATGAGTTCCAATCATGATGAGCAACGAAAGTGCCATCAAAATAATTCTTAGCATGATAAAATCCTCCTGAACAACAGTATACAGAGATTCCAGAACCGTGGAGGGAAAAAGTATGAATTTTCCTTTACAAATGAGAAATTGTGGCGTTCTATTGTCTTGTACATGTAAAAAAACTATAATAAGAACTATTGAATTCAGGTAACTGGTACTGAATTTCCGTTTCATTTGGATCAATTGAACAAAGTAGAAGGTTAGAACAGAATGCTTCGAAAAGGATGAGGAAAAATGATTTTACTCGAAGGGGAGCAATGCTACCTACGGATACTCACAGAAGATGATGCGTATCAGTTCACCCAGCTGCTTATTGCGAATAAGGAGTATTGGACGGAATTTGAACCACGGCACGATAATACGTATTACACAGTAGCAATGCAGCGGGATAAAATTCGAGAATCCCTCTATCAAATGCGTGATCGACGGGAGTATAATTTCGGTATTTTTGATTCGGAAACAAGTTTGATCATCGGCCAGATTTCATTGTATAGCATTAAACGGTTACCGTTTTCCAGTGGTTTTGTGGGGTATTCCATTGATCAGCGGCAAACAGGAAGAGGAATCGGCACAGAAGCGGTCGCACTCATTAATCAATTTGCGTTTGAAAAAGTGAATCTACACAGGGTGGAAGCATATGTATCCCCTCGTAATGTTGGTTCGGTCAAAGTATTGGAAAAAGCGCGGTTTCGGCGTGAAGGATTATTGCGCCAATTATTATTTATTAATGGCGTATGGGAAGATCATTATATGTATGCCATTGTAGAAGAGGATTATTGAAAGGGTAAGACCTTTTTGGAAAAGTGGATCACTATATGGAAAAACCGGCTCTTCGAATAGAAGGTGTCGGTTTTTTGCAGTTTTTAAGGTGGGGTAGCGGTGGACTCCCGGTGGTTGCCGCTCATAGTTTCGTGTAGTCGCTCATAGTTCATACCGAACCGCTCTAATGCGCGAAGTATCCGCTCTATATCATCTAGTAACCGCTCATACACGCGATCTAACCGCTCATAGTCGACACGCAACCGCTCAATACTCTCTAGCCGCACGTCAGGCCATTCATTCTGAAGTGGAGTAGCAGTGGGCACCCGATTGCCGCTCATAGTTTCGTGTAAGCGCTCATAGTTCATACCGAACCGCTCTAACGCGCGAAGTATCCGCTCTATATCATCTAGCATCCGCTCATACACGCGATCTAACCGCTCATAGTCGACACGCAACCGCTCTATACTCTCTAGCCGCACGCTAAGCCACACCCCACGCCCCAAACCCTCACAGAAACACAAAAAACCGGCCTCTTCAAGCAGTGAAGAGGCCGGTTTTTCAACGATATATTTTTACAGAGATACTTCTTGTGCTTTGTATCCATCTTCAATAATGTCCAGCTTACCGTTTGTAGGGTCGACAACAAGACCGTGTACATTTACGTCAGTTGGGATAAGTGGGTGGTTGCGGATCGCGTCCACACTCTTTTTCACGCTTTCTGTTACATCGCTGAAACCGTGCAACCATTTCTCCATATCGATACCTGAGTACTTCAATGTTTTGAACATGTCCGGGTTTACGCCACGCTCAATCATATTTCCTATAATGTGTTCGGTGTTGATAGAGCTCATGCCACAATCATGATGGCCGATCACGTATACTTCATCTGCTTGTAATTCATAAACGGCAACTAATATACTGCGCATCAAACCGCCAAAAGGAGACGTGATAATGGCGCCAGCACTTTTAATAATTTTTGCATCACCGTTTTTTAAGTTCATTGCTTTAGGGAGGAGCTCGATTAATCTTGTATCCATACATGTAAGGATGACAATTCGTTTATTAGGAAACTTCGTAGTAGCAAACTCTTCATACTTTTTTTCTTCCACAAACGTTTTGTTATAATTCATAATTTCGGATAGTGAAGTCATTGTTATAATCTCCTCCGTACTGTTTATAGTATGTAAAAGAAAAGAGTTGCCTTTTTAGGCAACTCTAATCATGAAATCTATATCCATTAAATCTGGAATAGAAGCAAATTAGTTTCTGCCTTCTGGTTTTGGATCAATAGTATTGGAGTCGTTTGAATCCATTGATCCAGATAAGAAGTGCATCGTAAACAAGGATGCAAGTCCAAGAACAACCATGTAACCGATCACTGTTGTATACATTAAAGCCATTTGAAAGCCCCTCTTTCTGAAATGTATTATGTCCTCATCACTATTATACATGATTTTCAGTAAAATATTAAGGGCTACTGTAAACTTTGGAGTAAAAGTGACGGATTTTAGAATGCCCAGTTGCCGTTACGGAAGACAGGCTCTACTGTCCCATCATCGAGAATTCCATCAATATCCATCTTTTCAGATCCAATCATAAAGTCGACGTGTGTTAAGCTTTGATTCAATCCATTCGCTTGTAGTTGTTCTGTATCCATTTCTTTTCCGCCATCTAGACAAAATGCATAGGCACTTCCAATTGCCAAGTGATTCGAAGCATTTTCATCAAATAATGTATTGTAGAATAACACATTTGAATTAGAAATAGGTGAGTCGTGCGGTACGAGTGCCACTTCGCCAAGGAATTGTGAACCTTCATCAGTATCAACAAGTTGTTTCAGTATTTCCTCGCCTTGGGTAGCTGTAACGTTTGTAATTTTTCCTTCTTTAAATTGAATCGTGAAGTCATCAATGATCGTTCCCGCATAGCTAAGTGGTTTAGTGCTAGTAACAGAGCCATTCACTCCAGTTTTTAGCGGTGCCGTAAAGACTTCTTCAGTCGGCATATTGGCCATGAACTCATGCCCAGCCTGATTAACACTACCAGCTCCGCACCATAAGTGCTTTTCTGGTAATTCTATTGTTAGGTCTGTGCCTGGAGCTGTATAATGAAGTTTGCGATAGTGTTTACTATTCAAATACTCTACTTTTTCATGCAAGTTTTCATTATGCTCTTTCCATGCTTGCACTGGATTTGGCAAATCAGCTCTTACAGCACGTAAAATTGAATCCCATAGCGCGGGTACTTGTTCCTCTGTAGATAGGTCAGGGAAGATTTTAGCCGCCCACGCTGTCGAAGGTGCAGCAATGACTGTCCAGCTGAACTTATCTGCCTGCATAGCTTGGCGGAACTTGTTGAGAGCAGTGCTGGAAGCTTTTTGATTATCGCGTATTCTGCTAGACTCGATACCATTTAATAAGTCTGGATCTTGCGATACGATTGACATGAATGCAGCGCCTTTTTCAGCTAGCTGTTCACGTTCTATCTGTTTCCACGTGGGGAACTCGGAAAACGAATCAGCTGGTGCCTTTTCATAACGCAGACGTGTAACAACATCGTCTACCCAGTCTACGAACACTTGTCGTGCCCCTGCATCATAAGCTTTTTCAACAATTAGTCGAACAAATAAAGTATTTTCAGTAGAAGCGCTGATGAATAGATATTGGTCCTGTTGAATATTTACCCCCACTCTTACAGCTAAGTCAGCATAATTGGAAAGCTGATCTTGAAATTGATTCATCATGACATCTCCTTTTTACGTGTTGTGACAATTCTAACAAGTACAGATCGCAGTTCGCAACGATAATGCAATCAAAATAGGATGAAATACTCTCAGCTCCTTCAGAATAGTCGATGGTTTTCCCTAAACAACGTCATAAAATAACCGAAATAATAAGTAGAATGTAGTATTTGGAGGCTTTATACATGGATTTGTCCACAATTATAGGTTTAGTATTAGGATTTGCAGCTCTCCTTATTGGAATGACGCTAAAAGGAGTAACACCCGACGCGTTACTTAACCCGGCTGCGATCCTAATCATCATAGCAGGAACGATTGCCGCTGTTGTCATTGCTTTTCCGATGAGTGAATTAAAAAGGATACCTAAATTATTCAAAATTATTTTCACACAGCAAAAACTTGCATCAGATGCGGAATTAATTCGTCTTTTCTCTTCTTGGGCTGATATTGCTCGTCGAGAAGGATTGCTTGCATTGGAGGCAAAAACAGATGAAATTAATGATCCGTTTTTGAAAAACGGATTGAGCTTGGCAATTGACGGACAAAATGCCGATTATATTCGGGATGTATTAAGTGAGGAAATTGAGGCGATGCAAGAGCGTCATTCAGTCGGAGCTTTAATCTTTTCACAAGCTGGTACATACGCCCCTACGCTGGGGGTTCTCGGAGCTGTTGTAGGACTGATTGCAGCACTAAAAGATATGAATAATATCGATGCGTTAGGTCATGCAATTTCTGCGGCATTTATTGCAACATTGCTTGGGATTTTCACAGGGTACGTTTTATGGCATCCGTTCTCCAATAAACTCGTACGTAAGTCTAAAGAGGAAGTTCGACAAAGAACCATGGTGATTGAAGGCATACTCTCCGTATTGGAAGGGGAAGCACCACGTGTTATCGAACAAAAATTGGCATCTTATCTTTCTGTAGAAGACCGGAAGAAGCTAGCTATTGATGGCGGCGAAGGAGCTGGTAAAGTTGGCGAAGAAGCGTAAGAAAAAGAAACACGAAATAGAACATATTAATGAGTCCTGGTTATTACCTTACGCCGATCTACTGACACTATTACTAGCATTATTCATCGTATTATTTGCTACGAGTTCAGTAGATGAAGGGCGATTTGCAGAAGTCTCTAAAGTATTCAGTGAAATATTTGAAAGTGGGAGTGGAATTATGAGTGAAAGCGCGCCAACCACTACCCCTGTTCCAGATGATTCGGTAGGGGAGCAAGATGAAAACTCCTCCTATGTAGAAGATCAGCAATCCTTGGGAGAAACCCAGGATGATTTGGACGAGTATATTGCCGTGAATGAATTAGAAAATCAGTTTGATACTGAAATGACAAGTGAAGGCTTATTACTGACGATTCGGGACAGTGTATTGTTTAAATCGGGAGAAGCAACAATCAATCCTGAGTACAAAAGACTGGCGAATGATATTTCCCGTCTTTTGACACTAGATAGACCTCGCCAAGTAGTCATCACAGGTCATACAGACGATATACCGATCAACAATGCCCAATATTCATCGAACTGGGAATTAAGTGTTATGCGTGCGGTAGAGTTTTTGAAAATCATTGTGGCAGACAATGAAGTTGATCCCAATCTATTCAGTGCGAAAGGGTATGGAGAGTATAAGCCGATCGTTCCGAATGATACAATAGAAAATCGCAGTAAAAATCGAAGAGTAGAAGTACTGATTCAACCACTTGTTTTAAAAGATGGCACACCGGTCACCACGCAATAAAAAAGCGACTCCACGTGGAGTCGCTTTTTTAATTGCGCATAGAACCAAGTTCTGAAGCGATTGCTTGCATTTCATTCGGTGTGATGTTGTCGCGTTTCATGACCATTTCGTACATATAGTACAAATCTTCGTACTGTTCTGTACTGAAATTTTCAGGTTTCATCGCATCCACATTTACCATGCGTAGTTTTTCTTTAATCTTTTCAATCATGTAGGAAACATTCTCAGGTGATTTTGTAGATAAATCCATATTCTTACCGCCTTTCCTCTAATGAAAACTATCATTTCATGAAAGCAGAAGGCTGTCAACTGTACTTTGAGACGTTACTTACGAGACTCTTCACGTTCTTCGTCAATTTTCTTCTTAAAACGTCTGGTTTCCAAAATGACCACACCGGACAAGCCGAGCAATCCAATTAAGTTTGGAATCGCCATTAAGCCATTTAATACATCTGCTAAAATCCATACAAGATCTAGTGATGCAGTAGCCCCTACAAAGATGAATGCTACGAATATAATTCGATAGGTAAGGACTGCTACACGATTAGGGAAGAGGTATTGGAAACACTTCTCACCGTAATAACTCCAACCTAAAATGGTAGATGTAGCAAAGAATACAAGTCCAATTGATACTAAAATCGGTCCGACACTACCAAGGAAAGAACCGAACGCTTCAGCTGTTAGGGTACCTGCATCAATTGATTGATCCTGCCATTTATTACTCATTACAATCGTAACACCTGTAATTGAACAGATGATTAACGTATCGAATAATACTTGTGTCATTGAAACAAGTGCCTGACGCCCGGGCAAATCCGTACGTGCAGCTGCTGCAGCGATTGGAGCAGAACCGAGACCCGCTTCGTTAGAGAAGAGTCCGCGTGCAACACCGAATCGGATAACTGTACCGATTGCACCACCGGCAACTGCCTGGCCTGTGAATGCATCCGTAAAGATAAGACCAAATGCTGCTGGAACTTGTTCGATATTTAAGATCATAACGATGGCTCCGGCAATGAAATAGAATAACGCCATGATGGGTACGAAAAATGCCGTTACACGACCAATTGACTTAATACCTCCGAGTATAACGAGTGCACCGAATAATACTAATGCAATTCCCGTAATATAGTGGGGCACTTCAAATGTGCTTTTCATTACGTCTGCTACTGCTTTAGATTGTGTTCCATTACCAATTCCAAACGCAGCCAAAGCACCGAATATCGCAAATAGTACACCGAGCCATTTTTGCTTCAGGCCATGTTCGAGGTAGTACATAGGTCCGCCAGCCATTAAGCCGTTGGAATCTTTGACACGATACTTAACAGCCAAGATTGCCTCACTGTACTTTGTTGCCATACCGAAGAATCCGGCTAGCCACATCCAGAAAATTGCACCAGGTCCACCCGCTACAACAGCAGATGCAACTCCGACGATATTACCAACACCGACCGTAGCGGCCATCGCGGTCATGAGAGCTTGGAACTGTGAAATGTCACCGTCTACTTTTTTATCATGTTTCCGTGTAAATACTTGTTTCAGTGAATAGGGCAGTAATCGTAATTGTATAAATGTTAAGCGTAGTGTTAAATAAATTCCGGTACCAATTAATAAAATGAGCAATGGTGGTCCCCATATTAAATCGGACGCAGTAGTCAAGAAATTCTCGATCTTATCCATTTCATCCCCCCAATTTCTCTTAGATGTGTATATTCGTTTCCGAGATTTCGAGAATCAGCTCCTTTCAGTAGATTCTGTTATTAACATGTTATTGTTAATAATCTAAAAAATAGAACGATTCGTCAAGACTTTTTTGAATAAAGTGAAACAAAGATTGTTTGGTAAGTTGCAATATGGGTATAATGAAGTGAGAAGTAAACGTGAACAAGGAGGCGAAAAATGTATGGGTTCTAGTAAATTTGGAAGATATGTATTAGGCGGCGCACTACTTGGAGCTGCAGTGAGTATGTTGGACCGAGCAACCAGACAGCACACGATGACTACAGCAAGAACGTCGTATGAAAAAGTATTATATTACAAAGAAAATCCGGATATTATAAAAAATGAATTCCAACAGAAAAAAGAAAAAGTACAAACTCTTGTTGATCAAGTGAAAGGTGATGTAAATTACATCAAATCACAGGTCGATGAAATCAAGACACTGACTCCGCAAGTGAAAGAAATGTTTGCGGACACAAAAGAAGCAATCGCTGATTCCAAATCAGAGTATGAGCACATCATCGAGGATGATTCTACAGCTGCATCTTCTGTTTCAACAGATGGAGATGCTTCATTGCCTCCGATGATCCAAAAAAAAAACGTGATACCACTAGAGAAAAAATAAAGGTAGAATCAGTAAATGAAAGGGGGACACATCAGTTGGATAAACAAAAAAGTGCCCCTTCTTCAGATGCTGAAAATGAAGAAGAGTCTCAAACGGCAAAAGTTAAAGAATTCATTAAGGATGTAAAAGACGGAGAAGAAGAGGATTTTGATCCAACTACTACGAGCGGCTTTTTCAAACAATTGATTATCCGGGTGAAAGAATTGGATATTTCAGCAGCTGGTTCGCAGTTAGCGTTCTTTTTCCTGTTGTCATTATTCCCTCTATTAATCTTCCTTTTTACATTACTACCTTACTTACAGTTAGATCAAAGCCAAATCTACATGTTTATCCGCGAGTATGCACCAGAGAGTACAGCTTCTCTAATTGAAGGGACACTTTCTGAAGTACTAGATAATAAAAGTGGAGGATTACTGTCAGTCGGAATCTTGGCTACCATCTGGTCTGCGTCTAAAGGTATGGGAGCAGTATCAAAAGGCTTGAATGACGCGTATGAAGTGGAAGATGACAGGAACTTTTTCGTTTCTAAAGGATTGTCGATCGCATTTACTATTATGTTAGTGTTGACGGTAATCGTCGCGTTAGTACTACCGATATTTGGTCAACCAATTGGTCAAGTGATTTTTACGTTCTTAGGATTGGAAGAGACGTTCCTGACTGTATGGAATTTAGTTCGATTCCTCATTCCACCATTCTTGATCTTTACGGTATTCTCTTTACTGTATTGGCTTGTACCAAGTGTGAAGTTGCATTTTAAAGAAATACTTCCTGGTGCGATCTTTGCGACAATAGGATGGATTATTACGTCGCTAGGCTTCTCGTTCTATATTAGTAATTTTGGAAGTTATGCCAATACGTATGGCAGTATCGCTGGAATAATCGTATTAATCTTGTGGTTATACTTATCAGCTATCATTTTGATACTGGGAGGTACGATCAATTCAGTCGTGAAAAATCGTCAAGACCATGCACAACAAACTATATAAATAAAAAAGTGAAGAAGGTTTTCCTTTCTTCACTTTTTTTATTTATTCTATTTTATTAAGCATCCGTAAACCATTTAATATAACCAAAATCGTACTTCCTTCGTGTCCAATTACGCCAAGTGGCAAATCGACTACTTGCATGAAGTTTGCGATAATGAGGATCGAGATGACAGCAATTGAAAAGAATACATTTTGTTTAACGATTCGCTGCATTTTTCTTGAAAGCTTAATGGTGTAAGATAAGCGATTCAAGTCATTTTGCATGAGTACAACATCAGCTGTCTCTAGCGCCACATCTGTACCTTCACCCATCGCGATGCCAGAAGTAGCAGTAGCTAGAGCAGGTGCGTCATTAATCCCGTCTCCTACCATGCCGACCGTACCGTATTCTTTCAATAAATGCTTAAGCTGAACGACTTTCTCTTCTGGTAAACATTCTGCAACGTACGTATCGACACCTACTTCATTTGCGATTGCATGAGCGGTCTTTTCATTGTCGCCAGTTAACATAACAGTACGAAGCCCTAAAGATTGTAGCGATTTAATTGCAGAAATAGCTTCTTGTCGCAAAGTATCCTGTAAAGCAGCTAGCGCTACTATTCCTTGTTCATCTCTCATGAAAATGACCGTTTTACCTTCATTCGCAAGCGATACTGCAACATTGTCTTGGAAATCTTCCACTAATTCTTCCCCGATAAATTTTGGATTTCCAATTAGAATCTCTCCTTGGCCGGTTTCTGCTTTGATACCAAATCCAGGGACGTCTTCAATATGAAGATTTCGCTCAGGTTCAACGCCATGATCCTGGGCGTAATTGATAATTGCTTTTGCCAACGGGTGATTGGATAGGGATTCCGCACCTGCAAATAAAGCAAGCGTTTCCTTCATATCCGTACCTTCCCGAACGATAAAATCCATCACAACGGGTTTCCCAGTAGTCAAAGTACCTGTTTTATCAAAAGCGAATGCTTGTAATGTACTTAGGTGTTCTAGGTGAACACCACCTTTAAATAATACCCCTTTTCTAGCACCGTTAGAAACAGCGGCTAGCGTAGCAGGCATAATCGAGGCCATTAACGCACAAGGGGAGGCAACAACTAACAAGACGATTGCACGGTAGAATGTTGTAGTCCAGTCCCAGTTAAATAAAAAGTGGGGTAAGAACATCATAATGACAACTGCTGCTAGTACAATTTTCACGTAAGATCCTTCAAAGCGCTCGATAAATTGTTGAGAAGGAGACTTTTCACTTTGTGCGTTTTGCACCATCGTAATAATTTTCTGGAATAACGTCTCAGAACTTGGTTTCGTCATGGTCATGCGAATCGCGCCGCTAATATTAACAGTTCCTGCAAATAGTTCATCATTTTCCTGTTTTGTCACCGGAATAGATTCACCGTTAATGGCTGACATATCAATCGAAGTGATCCCGCTTACTACTTTACCATCGACCGGAATACGTTCGCCTGGTTTAACGAGCAATATAGAGCCAATCGATAATGAGTCTGTAGATACCTTTTTCTCACTGCCGTCTTCAAGGATTAGCCATGCTTCCTCAGGCTGCAATTCCATTAAAGAAGAGATTTCTTTATGGCTTTTATTGAGTGTATAGGTTTCTAGTGCACCGCTAATTGCGAAGATGAAAATCAGGATTGCACCTTCAGCCCAGTATCCGATAATACCTGAACCAATAGCTGCAAAAATCATGAGCATTTCAACGTTAAGTTCTTTATTGGCTATCGTTTCTTCAATACCTTCCTTGGCCTTAGCGTAACCGCCGATCAGAAACGCTATGATATACAGCGTAACAGAAAAAGATTCTGTGCCGTTTTTACCTAAAATCCATGCAGCAAGTATGATAACCCCTGATAATATAGCCGCAATCAATTCCAGACGCGCAGACCAGTCAACCGTGTGTTCCGATTGTTCTTTTGCAAGTGTTGTCATGTAATCTCCTCCTAATTGATAATGAGTTTCAATTTCAAATCTCTTATTAAAGCAGCAAAGTCGACTCTACAGTTGTAGAATCGACTTTTCGGGCATCAAAATAGAATGAATATGAAGTTGTAATAGTTATTATCTACAGTATATCATTTCTCAATGAGAAGTGTTACTTAAATGGCTAATTAAAGCAAATTGGGTAAAAAGGTATAAAGGTTAGTACTTACAGTAGTGTTAGAGGAGGAGGATTTTTCGTGCGAAAATGTGCTCCAACACTTCACTTATGCATGTAAAAGCCATGCTTTTTTACACCTCGCTCTAGCCGGTCTATGTATTCAAAAAAGCAGCGAATGAAGGTTCTCATTCGCTGCTTGCTTATTAGTTGAATACTTTCTCTTTAAACTGGGAGAGTTTTTCGAGTGATGACTTGTCAATATCAGCATGCAGACTGTTGCCGTGTGAGTCCATTGTTACGACTGCAGTGAAGTCCTCAACGCGTAAATGCCATAGTGCTTCGGGAATACCGAACTCCAGCAAATCTACGCCTTCTACCTCTTTAATACAGTCAGCATAATACTGTGCTGCGCCACCTATGCCATTCAAATACACGCCGCCGTGCTCTTTAAGAGCTGCAAGTGTTTTGGGTCCCATTCCGCCTTTACCAATCACTGCGCGGATACCGAACTTCTTCATGATATCGCCTTGGTACGGCTCTTCACGCATAGAAGTCGTTGGACCCGCTGCTTTGATCTCATACTTGCCTTCATCGTTCTTTAGAACAACCGGTCCGCAGTGATAGATGACTTGACCATTCAAATCAACAGGGGCTTCGTTATCCATTAAATGCTTATGAATTGCATCGCGACCTGTATATATACGTCCTGAAATTTTTACTACGTCACCAACATGAAGGTCACGAACGTCTTCTTCTGAAATAGGTGCTTGTAGATGTACAATACGTGCAGTAGATTTTGCTTCTTCAGCTGGTTGTTCAAAAGCAATTTTCTCGCCTTCATTATAATGCCAATCCATGATTTCACCAGTTTTTGCATTAATGTTCACTGCCATACGGCGATATGCCCAACAGTTATAGGCGACGGATACGTAGAAGCTTGCCGGAATACGATGCATGACACCGATTTTACATCCAAGTAAAGTTGCTTCACCACCGAAGCCCATTGTTCCGATTCCAAGAAGGTTGGCTTTCTCCAATACATACTCTTCTAATTTTGCAAGTTCGGGAATTGGATTAACGTCTGTTACATCACGGAAAAGTTGTTCTTTCGCCAGATCATATCCAGATGAACGGTCGCCGCCGATTCCAACACCGATAAACCCGGCAGAACAACCTTGTCCTTGTGCTTGGTAAACTGAGTGAAGGATACACTTACGAATACCGTCTAAATCGCGTCCTGCACGACCAAGACCTTCCAATTCGGTAGGTAGGCTGTATTGGATGTTTTTGTTTTCACATCCGCCGCCCTTTAAGATTAGTTTTACTTCTATATACTCTTCTTCCCATTGCTCAAACTTTACAACGGGTAGGCCGATACCTAAGTTATTGCCGCTATTATCGCCAGTCAAAGAATCTACAGCGTTCGGACGAAGTTTTCCTTTTTCTGTAGCTAACTCCAAAGCACGTCCAATTGCAGCTTTGATTTCCAATTGGTTTACCCCGATTGGTGTTTTGATTTTGAATGTAGGAAGGCCCGTATCTTGACAAATAGGAGATAACTTATCATCAGCCATATTAATATTATTTGCAATCGTATCCAAACTCATTGCAGCGCTTGTTCCTTTATTCTCTTTTTCCTTGGCTGAAAGGATTGCACGTCGAACGTCTTTTGGTAGGTTTGTAGACGTTTCGCAAACCAGTTCATATATACTCTTCTCAATTGTCTCTATGTACATCTCAAAATCCCCCGTTAGTATATGTTATTTTTTCGAACTATCCATCTGATCTTCTAATTCATCGAGTAACATGATCAGGCGATCTATATCCTGGAGGTCCGTGTGTTCTGGCTCAATCGCTTCTAATGTTTCGATGAATTGATGGAATCGGTTTTTCAGTTCGATGACTTGTTCATTATTTTGTGAGTTATCCATACGTACACCTCTTTCTATCATTGATATCGTATATGAAAACACTCTCTTTTTCAATCTGATTTTGTTGTGCATATAGTAAATGGTGAAAGAAAAAGAAAATAGTAGATTTTTCATTAAAATACTTTACAATTGTAAGAATAGTTGGTATAGTTAATTTATTCAAAAGAAAAGGAGGTCGTAGTTATAGAGACGAATCGAATCCTAGACACATAACAACGAAGGAGGGGATCCGTAACAATCCAACATCGGAAAAACGTTGGATAACTACGAATGTAAATATGCAAACTGAAGACGAATCAAATAAGTAGAGACCTTATCTGTTAGAAGTGAATATACAGATAAGGTCTCTAATTTATTGTGTAATCGCATTTCCTTTCTCATATTCCTCTACTAACTGATCGAGCGAATGAAATTCATAGCCTTTCTTCTTGGCATCGCGAATGAAATCAGGAAGTGCCTCTGCATTATCAGGTGACACAGTATGCATAAGAATGACGGCACCCGGGTGCAGTTGATTCATCAATTCGTTATAAGCATACGCTTTTCCTTTTCGTTGGTCCCGATGCCAGTCAATGAATGCGACGGACCAGAAAATATGCCTATATCCGAGGTCATTTCCTTTTTGCAGTAACTTCGCATTAAATGTCCCCTCTGGCGGCCTCGTGTAGATGGTCCTTTTTTGACCAGTAGTAGCATATACAATTTCATCTAGCCTTTTCCACTCATCTTCCATCTGTTCCTCAGTTAAATTCGCCATATTCGGATGATCGTATGAATGATTTCCAATACCATGACCATCTTTCACCATACGTTTTACTATATCACTGGCGCTTTTTACATAATGCCCTGTTAAGAAAAATGTGGCGGGAGCTTTCTCTTTTTTCAATGTATCTAAAATGCTTTCCGTGTAGCCGGCCTCATATCCGTTATCGAATGTTAGATAAACGACTTTTTTATCTTCTTTCCCTTTATAGATTGCACCATGATCATCCAGCAATTTATCCAGTTCCGCTCCAGCAGAAGGGGGAACTCCTTCAGTAGCCTTCTTGAATCCCCAATGAAAGGCTTCCGCTTGAACAGTGAAAGGGTTCAACACAACTCCCACAATTAGCAAACAAGATGCCAGTAAAATTCCTGACACATGATGAGTCATTAAGCATCACTCCTTTTTACTAAGGATGTGCTGATCCGCTTTTTGTATGTAATAAAAAGAAAAATGTTTGTCAAAACGAAAAAACGTGATGACAAACATTCGAAGTTATAGTAATAGATTTTCAAGCGCTGGTCGTAATGAAGGATAATCAAAAGTAAATCCGTTCGCCAGCAGCTTTTCCGGTACTACATGCTGACCTTGCAGAACGACGATACTTTTTTCTCCCAATGCAGCTTTCATTGCAATACTTGGAACCCGGAACCAATGTGGACGGTGTAATACTTTGCCAATTGTTTTTCCAAAAGCATTCATATGCATAGGACTCGGTGCGACTACATTAACGGGACCTTTCACGTCTTCATTCTCTATGGAGAAGAGAATGGCATTGGCTAGGTCGTCAACATGCACCCATGAAAACCATTGGTTGCCTGAACCGATTTTACCACCGGCAAATAATTGATAAGGCAACTTCATAAGTGGCAGTGCACCGCCGTCTTTGCCGAGTACAATACCAAAACGGGTACATACAGTTCGTACGCCTATTTCATTTGCTTGTCCTGCAAGCTTTTCCCAGTCATATACGGTTGTGGCTAAAAAGTCGTCGCCGACTGCAGTAGAGTCTTCTGTATATTCAGCAGTAAGCGACGTAGGGTAAATGCCGATTGCACTTGCATTCACCAAGACTCGAGGTTTCTCAGGAAGTGTACGCATGATACGCAACACTTCTTGTGTAGCAGTGATTCGGCTATCATAAATTTGCTTTTTTCGTTCTTCAGACCAACGACCGTCATCAATGGACACTCCTGCTAAATTGACGAATGCATCTACTCGCCCCACTTCATTCTCGGGTGATGCGTGATCTGTCAACCATTGAATATAGTGAACTCCGTCATGTTCAGATGAAGGTTTACGTGTAAAGATGACTACTTCGTGACCTTTTTCCTTCAACTTGTCAGTTAAGATAGTACCAATGAATCCACTTCCTCCAGTAATAACCACTCTCATAATGGTTTCCCTCCATTCTCTTGAAAATTAATACACTATTGCTGACCACCGCGGAAAGAAGCGGTATACTTAGATAAAGTAGGTGATGGAAACGTGCCGCTTATTACCAAAATATCACAACAAAAAAGAGATAGCGAACGTTACAATATTTTCCTTGACGAACAATATGCGTTTAGTGTCCATGAATCAGTCCTAGTGAAATTTGAACTCACAAAAGGCATGGAGCTGGACGACTGGTCTAAGGACGAGATCGTTTATTCGGATCAAATTGAAAAAGCATTTAATCGTGCCTTGCATTTTTTGTCATTTCGAATGCGAAGTGAAATGGAAGTAAAAAAGAAACTGCTTGAGAAAGAGTATGGAGAAGCCGTTGTTTTGGAAGCTATCGTGAAATTAAAACGACTTGGCTTTTTGAATGATGAAGCATTTTCGGAAGCCCTTGTTCGGACAGAAAAAAATAGTACGTTAAAAGGTCCGAAAGCAATTCAACAATCTCTATATAAGAAAGGTATACCCAAAGAACTGCAAACTCAAGCATTGGAGGAATATACAATGGAAGATCAAATGGCTAATGCCATGAAGTTGGCCGAAAAGACAATTCGTTCGAATAATTCACAGCCTCCTGCGCAAGTAAAGCAAAAAATTCAAAATACATTGGCGAGAAAAGGATTTTCCTATCAACAAATATCGGAAGTTCTCGGCAATGTGACAATCGAACGTGATGAGGAGGAATGGTCTGATATCACGTCTGCATTTGGTGAAAAAGCATGGAGACGATACCAAAGTAAATACTCAGGATCCGATCTTAGACAACGTGTGAAGCAATCTATGTATCAAAAAGGAATTCCGCTTAGTCAAATCGATCAATTTATTGAACAGAAAAGGAATGAAGAAAATGGATACTGAAAAACATTATAGTGAAATGAATGAAAATGAATTGCGTAGTGAAATCGCTAACCTAATGGAGAAAGCACGTAAAGCTGAACAAATGGGGATGATTAGTGAATATGCAGTTCACCAAAGAAAAGCGATTCTTGTGCAGTCATATCTTGTAGATCCCGCTACTATTAAACCAGGTGAGATGTACCGGATTGAAGGAGACGATGGGGTCTTCTTTCAAGTTGACTACCTTAAAGGATTGTTCGCATGGGGTTATCGCTTAGGCGGCGAGAAGGCTGAAGAAGCATTGCCGCTTGCTATGTTAAAAAATATAAAAAGCGGTAAATAAACAAAAAAGAGCGCTCGTGCACTATGCACGAACGTTCTTTAGTTATTAGGGGCAAAATTAAGCTTTTTACGTAGTTTCTCTTCTGAGAAAATCCATCCTGTATAAGAGTTGACTACTTCTAAGTCTTCATTGACATGTGCGACTGCAACGAATGGATAGTACCCCTTGCTTCGATAGCGCAAATCAATTAAACGAATTTCATAGATATGTCCTTCTTCCGAAATCGACCAGCGATAAAGCGGTGAAAACGAAGTGAAAGCCTGCATGTTTGGATCTTCTAGTGCTACTTCAACTTGAGGCGACATTGGCATCACTTCACGTTCGAATCGTTCGTAAATGGTAATGGAACGTCCGTATGCTCGTCCTACATAATGGTAAACATCTGTCGTGGCAGCAACTCGCCACTGAAAGAAGTTCATTGTAGGTGCAGTGAATATATGCGTCGCGTTTGGAATCGTCTTCTTGACTGCGTTTTTCACTGCGCTCTTAACGGCAAAACGCAATAGGTAATAGAAGAAGATGACGACATATAATATGGACATCGTGAAGACAGGATCTGCACCGAACACCCATGCTAGGATTGCTATTACATGGAGTCCAAATATAATCGGATCAAATGTATTGATGACCCCTATGGCTACCCATTTATGAGAGAATGGACGAAGCGCTTGTGTCCCGTATGAATTGAAAATATCAACAAATACATGGGTGAACACAGCTAAAAATGTCCAAGCCCAGACGTGAAAGAAGCTTGCTTCAGGAACTATGAAGGTCAATAGTATAGAAATTAGCAAAGGCCACAGCATAACAGCTGGAACCGAATGCGTAATACCGCGGTGATTACGTAAATAGACAGCATTGTTTCGAAGTTTCAATACTGTATCTATATCAGGAATGAGTGAACCAACCATAATACCTGCAAATACAGCGCCCATTGTGGCAGGTTCAGTTGCTACGGTTGAATCAGCAAGAGCCAATCCACTGATCGCAACACCCATAGCAATATGTGTGCCTGTATCCAAATTATCACTCCTTTATCGAAAGAGTTATATACTACTTATAATTATATACCCTTTATAATCATAACTAAAAGTATTTACATGAAGAAGCGAGGTCCATATGCAAATTATTGAACGAAAGAAGGCATTCCAAGATGCGTTATTGACTTGGTATGAAGCTGAAAAACGAGACTTGCCTTGGAGAAGGACCGATAATCCATACTATATTTGGATTTCGGAAGTTATGTTACAACAGACACGAGTTGACACTGTCATTCCGTATTATGAGCGTTTTATTGAAAAATTTCCCACGATGCAAGATCTTTCATATGCACCTGAAGAAGATATTTTGAAAATGTGGGAAGGACTTGGATATTATTCTAGAGTGCGCAACCTACAATCAGGTGTTAGAGAAGTCGTGGAAACCTATGGCGGGAAGGTTCCTAATAACCGAAAAGATATTTCTACATTAAAAGGTGTCGGGCCATACACGGCTGGCGCTATCTTGAGTATTGCCTATGGAGTGCCTGAACATGCGGTAGACGGAAATGTCATGCGTGTATTGTCGAGGATTTTATTAATTGAAGAAGATATCGCATTGCCACGTAATAAAAAATTATTCGAACAAGCTGTAATGGAGTTAATTTCAGAGGAGGATCCTTCTTCCTTTAACCAAGCGCTTATGGAATTAGGCGCAACCATATGTACGCCGAATCCGCATTGTTTATTATGCCCAGTTAGAGATTTTTGTATCGCCTTTGAAGAAGGAAAACAACAGCAATTACCAATTAAGATAAAAAAGCAGAAAATGAAGCATGTTACACTAGCTGCCTTCGCGATTCAAAATGAAGACGGTAACTGGCTGTTGCAGAAACGTCCAAACACCGGGCTGCTTGCTAGTCTTTGGGAATTTCCAATGATTGAATTTCAAGAAGCTTCTGCAGTGGATGCTTTTGAAAAAGAAAATGGATTGAAATTAAAAAATCTTCAAGAGTTACCGAATGTCCTTCACGTGTTTTCCCATATCACATGGGATATTCATGTATATCGTGCACAATTGAATGAGGAACATACAGAAGGTGATTTGCAGTTCTTCACTAAACAAGAAGTTGAAGCACTGCCGAAGTCAAAACCTGTGCTAAAAATAATCGACTTACTGGAATGGTGAAAAATTTATAACCTACCGTGAATAAAACTCCGGCTTGTGGGACAACATAGTGAGTACGGAGGTGAATAAAACATGCCAAATCAATCAAAACGAAATGCACAGAATGATCCATCTATGACAGATGCGAACCAAGTGAAGAAACAAAATGCGCGATCTGCGCAATCATCGATGAATGAAGAGTTCGCTTCCGAGACGAACGTCAATCAAGTTCGTCAGCAAAACGCGCAGTCTGCGAGAAACATGCAGTCTTCTTCATCCGCAATGCAGTCCTCTATGAATGAGGAGTTCGGATCTGAAACAGATGTCAATGAAGTGAAGAAACAAATCAACAAAGCAGAAGCAAACAAACAAAAAGCATCAGGAGCACGTGCGAACCAAAACAAAGGTTCAAACTAAGCGTGATCATCATCGACCGGTAGAAAAGGCTATTATAAGCCATTTCTACCGGTTTTCCTGCGTGAAAAAACATACCGTAGACCTACTATAAACAATCAATTATGAAATAGATGGTTGAATCGTTTTAAATTTAGGAAAGCTGTTGGTATAATGAACAGATAGCAAGAGCGGTAAGGCTCAAAGGTGGTATAAAAAATGGCAATCCCAAAAGAAGGAGAAACTGTACAGATACACAGCTACAAGCATAACGGCAAAATTCACCGTGTCTGGCAAGAGACACTCGTATTAAAAGGTACACGCAACATTATTATTGGCGGCAATGAACGCACACTTGTGACAGAATCCGATGGGCGCACTTGGCTGACACGTGAGCCATCCATCTGCTACTTTCATGCGGAAAACTGGTTTAACATCATTTGCATGCTACGTGAAGATGGGGTCTATTATTATGTCAATATGAGTTCACCATTCGTTTACGATGACAAGTACTTGAAGTATATTGATTATGACTTGGATGTAAAAGTGTTTCCTGATATGAGCTATTTGATACTTGATGAAGATGAATATGTAGATCATAAGCGTCAGATGAATTATCCAGAAGTCATCGATTTAATCTTGCAGGATAACTTAAAGAAGCTTCTTGGCTGGATCAAACAAAGAAAAGGTCCATTTGCTCCCGATTTCATTGACGTGTGGACTTCACGTTATGAATTTTATAAGCAAATCCAGGAAGAACAAAGCTAGACCTGCTTGCATTCGTGCAAGTCAGGTTTTTTTAGTAGGAGGAACCGAATGGGCGAAAGTATTAAACGTTATCTTCAATTCGTAAAGCCGTATAACTGGCAGATTGTTCTCACTGTTCTTATTGGTGTCGTGAAGTTTGCGATTCCGCTGTTCTTACCTTTGTTAATGAAAATTGTAATCGATGATATTATCGGTTCACCGACGTTGAGTGACCCCGATAAAACACTGCAATTATTTTATTGGCTCGGTGGCACGATCATTGTGTTCTTCTTGATCCGTCCACCTGTAGAATATTATCGTCAATACTATGCACAATTAGTAAGTAATAAAATTTTGTTTGATATCCGCCAATCGCTTTATAGTCATTTGCAAAAGCTTGGCCTGCGCTTCTATTCCAATACACGTGCAGGTGAAGTAATCTCGCGAGTGATCAACGACGTAGAGCAAACAAAAAACTTTGTCATGATCGGTTTGATGAATGTTTGGCTCGACTTGGCTACTATTATTATTGCCATTGCCATCATGTTGACTTTGGATGTGGAGCTGACACTTGTTACATTGCTCGCATTTCCGTTTTATGCATTCAGCGTTAAACATTTCTTTGGTAAATTACGTCAACTCACACGTAAACGATCCCAGGCACTTGCAGATGTACAAAGTTATTTGCATGAGCGCGTGGCGGGAGTCAGTATTATTAAGAGCTTTGCAATCGAAGACAAAGAGCAAGAACGTTTTGACGAAGTAAACAATAAATTCCTGGACCGGGCAATTGAACATACACGCTGGAATGCTAAAGCATTTGCTGTCGTCAATACAATTACCGATGTAGCTCCGTTACTCGTTATAGGGTATGCCGGCTACCAAGTAATCAACGGTTCATTAACTGTCGGAACGATGGTCGCTTTCATCGCATTTATAGAAAGGCTATACTCACCATTACGTCGTCTAGTTAACTCATCCACTTCGTTGACGCAATCTTTTGCTTCAATGGACAGAGTACTAGACTTAATGAATGAAAAGTATGATGTGGTGGATAAAGAGGACGCAAAGGCACTACCAGCGATTGATGGGGAAATTGAATTTGATCATGTCAGCTTTGCGTATGAAGAAGAGGAAGTACTGTCAAACATTAGCTTGAAAATACGTCCTGGCGAAACCGCTGCACTGGTTGGTATGAGCGGTGGCGGGAAATCAACTATTATCAGTCTGATCCCACGATTTTACGATGTTACGTCGGGTACTATTCGCGTCGACGGCCATGATATCCGTGACGTACAGGTTAAATCACTCCGTAATCAAATCGGTATGGTACTTCAGGATTCGATTCTGTTCAGCGATTCTGTCAAAAGTAATATATTGATGGGGAAGCCCGATGCCACAGATGAAGAAGTGATTGCTGCAGCAAAAGCCGCAAATGCACATGATTTTATTGAAACATTAACTGATGGATATGATACAAGGGTAGGAGAGCGTGGTGTGAAGTTGTCAGGTGGACAGAAGCAACGTATTTCTATTGCCCGCGTCTTTCTGAAGAATCCAGCATTGCTCATCTTGGATGAAGCAACATCCGCTTTGGATTTAGAAAGTGAAGCGCTCATCCAAGATTCATTGGAACGCTTGGCGCACAATCGCACTACACTAATCGTCGCCCATCGATTATCTACCATTACGCATGCGGATTGTATTTATGTGATAGACCACGGAGACTTAAAAGAATCAGGTACCCACCAAGAACTGATGAAATTAAACGGCACATACGCTGGTTTATTTAATCGTCAGGAACTTGGAGGATCATTATAAGGGTTGATACGAGGATTCATATAAGTTACGTTTTGTAATGGAAGTCCGAACTATTTGGCAAATAAACTACCACTAAGTATACAAGCAAAAACGGCACAAGACTATAATTGTCTTGTGCCGTTTTATTAATAAAATTCATCTTCTAAAATATTCTCTTCATCTTCATATCGTGTTTGATAAGAAGTGATCAACGTATCCAGATGCTCCAGCTGTTCTTCGTAATTTAGGATGGAAGAAAGGACATGAAGTAAGTGATAAGAAGAAAACTCTTCTTCTTCATTAGTAATAGCAATTTCTTTCACGAAGATATTCATCACTTCTTGTCGCTGAATAAACTCACTATGTGCTTCATCCTCGTCGAAATCAGCTTTTAGCTTGCCAACAAATTTCAGATGAAGTTGTTCATGATAAACGAGTAATGACTCTAAACGCTCCTGAATCATCATACGGAAATGCTCTGGAAGATTGATGAGTTCATTTTCAAACTTATGCAGCCTTTTCAGAACGTCATAACTACTTCTAGTTGTAGCGACCATCTGTCGATAGACAACAAGCCGTCTCGCTTTTGCGGCAGAAGTTTTCTTGAAATAGCTGCGCTCTTCTTTAAATAATAAGTACAGCTGATCAATTTGTATTAGACGTTCCTTTAACTTACTTAACGATTTCTTCATAGCTGTGTGTTCGGAAACTTGACGACCAGCTAGACGCGTCCAACGAATAATTTCGTCCTGTGCTTGATGAATCGCTTGAAACAGTTTCGTTTCATATTTTGGTGGCATAAAGACTAGATTTACAATGAATGCTGCTAGTACACCTACCATAATTGTGCCTACACGAAGAAAGGCGAATGTTAAGAAGGCGTCATCTTTCACTTCCATCACCGCAATCATCGTGACGAGTGCGAGTGACATAGACTTTTCAAGGCCTAGTTTCAACATGATCGTCATAACGATGACGGCTGCCAAACCGACGATTATTAATTGAGGCCCAAAAATAAGTGTGAATAAGACTGCTATAGTGGCACCGATTAAATTACCTTGCAGTTGTTCTACTATGGTTAAGTATGATCTGTAAATAGAGGGTTGGATTGCGAAAATAGCTGCAATACCTGCGAACACTGCTGTAGGTAAATCTAGTAAATTTGCGAGAAACAGGGCAAATACAATCGCAATACCCGTCTTAAAGACGCGGGCACCAAGTTTCATTGGGTAATTCCTTTCCTAAAAGCTCTTTTATGCTTACTTTACAATATACGCATAAAACGGTCAATTGTTCTATTTTAAAGTGCTTTAAATGCGCGATCTACCGCTTCAAGAGTTTCGTGTATATCGGATTCTGTATGAGCAGAAGTTAAGAACCATGCTTCATACTTAGATGGTGCTAAGACGATGCCGTTTTTCAGCATTTCTTTAAAGAAACGACCAAAGATTTCTCCATCTGTTGCTTCAGCTTGCTTATAGTTTTCCACTTGTTCATCTGTGAAAAACAGTGTCAGTGCACCACCAAGACGATTGATCGTCAATGGAATACTGTGTTTTTTAGCAAGCTTCAGAATACCATCTTCAAGTAAACCGCCTAGGCGATCCATTTCTTCATAAATACCTGGTTCTTGAAGCACTTCCAGACAAGCAATTCCCGATAGCATGGATGCTGGATTTCCAGCCATTGTTCCAGCTTGAAAAGCAGGGCCGAGTGGAGCCACTTGTTCCATAATTTCTTTTCTACCGCCATAAGCACCAATTGGTAAGCCCCCGCCGATAATTTTTCCGAATGCTGTTAAATCCGGTTGAAGTCCGAGTAACGTCTGTGCCGCACCGTAATGAAAGCGGAATGCTGTAATAACCTCATCGTAGACAGTCAAAACACCATGTTCTTTCGCTAACTCATGAACAAGTTCCAAGAACCCTTCATTCGGCTCGACAATACCAAAGTTTCCGACAATCGGTTCGATTAGAATGCAAGCAAGTTCATCGCCCCATTGCTCCATCGCTGCTTTATAGCTATCAGGGTCATTAAACGGAATCGTGATGACCTCTTTGACGATAGAAGAGGGTACACCTGCAGAATCTGGCGTACCTAATGTGGCAGGACCTGAGCCAGCAGCTACTAATACAAGATCTGAGTGACCGTGATAGCAACCTGCGAATTTCATAATCTTCGTACGACCAGTAAATGCTCTTGCTACACGAATAGTTGACATGACGGCTTCTGTACCCGAATTAACGAAGCGGACTTTGTCCATTCCTGGAATGGCTTCTTTTAACATTTTGGCAAATTGTACTTCGTGGCGTGTCGGTGTGCCGTAGAGTACGCCTGTTTCCGCTGCTTTCGTAATGGCTTTTGTAATGTGAGGGTGCGCGTGTCCTGTAATGATCGGACCGTATGCTCCCAAGTAATCAATATAGCGATTACCATCTACATCGTAAAAATAGGCGCCTTCCGCACGCTCCATGACAGTAGGTGCGCCACCGCCAACCGCTCCGTAGGTTCGGGCTGGGCTGTTGACTCCACCCACAATATGTTCACATGCTTCTGCGTAGATTGCTTCTGAATTTTTTCGGTTCATTAGTTAATTCCTCCAAATCAATTATACGTCATCCATTTTAGCATTAATTGGAGTGAAGTCTCCACCTTCAGTGTGAAGTATAGGTAAATTGTAAAATTCAAATACTTCCGATACGATAAGTATGGAGAGATTGAAATGTACTATTTGTTTTTATAAGTTAGAGGAGGAGTATCAATGGAAAAATTAGAAGGAAGACAAGCACCTGCATTCTCGCTAGCAAATGAAAATGGTGAAATGATTTCATTAGAGCAGTTTAAAGGGAAAAATTATGTAGTGTTGTATTTTTATCCGAAGGACTCAACACCTGGCTGTACAACAGAAGCTTGTGATTTTCGAGATGCGCAAGCAGATTTTGAAGGGTTGAATGCGGTAGTGCTAGGTGTCAGTCCTGATCATGCAGCTTCTCACCAAAAGTTTATCGCGAAGCACGGCTTGCCGTTTTCTTTACTTGTAGATGAGGATCATGCAGTAGCTGAACAGTATGGTGTGTGGAAGCTAAAGAAGAACTTCGGCAAAGAGTACATGGGAATAGAACGATCTACATTCTTGATTGATCCAACGGGTACCGTAGTTAAAGAATGGAGAAAAGTTCGCGTGAAAGGTCATGTAGAGGATGCACTCGCGACACTTGAGCAACTGACGAAATAGGAGATGGACAGATGAAGATATTATTCACATTTAAAATCAAAACCTCATTTAAAGAGCAGTTGAAAGAGAAATATCCAAATGTCGAATGTATATACACAACAAATATAGATGAAGTGGCATTAGAAGATATAGAAGTAATCGTGACAGAAGGCGAGGATTTGAAATCAGGACATGTTGAAAAAGCTACTGAATTGAAATGGGTCATGGTTGCGGCTGTAGGAGTCGATACATTGCCGATCGAAACACTGCAGGCGAGAAAGATTCTAGTCACTAATTCGCATGGAGTTCATAAAATGCCATTAGCCGAGTCGGTGTTAGCTCATTTATTATCCCTTGAAAGAGGATTGCCGGGCATTTATAGAAGAGAGGCTGAGAAGAAATGGGAGCTAGACTCTTTACCGGGTGAAGTGAATCACTCTACTGCTTTAATAGTAGGAACAGGTGCAATAGGAGGAGAAATCGGGAGACTGCTACAGGCGTTTCATGTCTATACAATTGGATGTAATCGCTCAGGGCATGCAAGTCCGCATATGAATGAAACGATTTCTTTAGATGAAATTCTCGAAAAGCTCCCTCAAGTGGATTATGTGATCTCCATATTGCCGAGCACACCTCAAACGCGATGGATTTTTCAACCAGAGCATTTCCATGCAATGAAGGAGACGGCTGTCTTTATGAATGTGGGAAGGGGAGACGTAGTGAAAGAGCAGTATGTTCTGGACGCGTTAAAACACAATGAGATCCGTCATGCAGTACTCGATGTCTTTGAAACAGAGCCTTTACCTGAAGATAGTCCGTTTTGGGAAATATCGAACTGTACGGTATCCCCTCATATGTCCAGTCTTTCCGATCAATACATTAAACGTTCCTTGGAAATTATGGAGATTAATCTTGAGAAATGGGTGGAAGGGGATCAAGATCTCATCAACCAAGTGGATTTAGCAAAAGGCTATTAATATATCGCTATTAGCAGAATAGTTGACAATACACCCCATAGTTGAGTAAACTAATTATAATGATTATAAAGAAGTAATCCTTATGAAGTGAGGTGCATTACGATGCCTGGAGTGTTCTTAAAAGATGCGTTAGTGACATTGAAAGAAAGTGGTGTGAGAATTACTCCGCAACGACATGCGATTCTCGAGTATTTAATCACATCCCATTCACATCCAACTGCTGATGAGATCTATAAAGCATTAGAAGAAGATTTTCCCAATATGAGTGTGGCGACAGTTTATAATAACTTGCGTGTATTCCAAAACTCTGGATTAGTAAAAGAGTTGACATACGGCGATGCGTCCAGTCGTTTTGATTTCGTGACACATGACCATTATCATATTATTTGTGATGATTGCGGAAAGATTGTAGATTTCCACCATCCCGGTCTGGAAGAAGTAGAACGTCTTGCAGCGCATGTAACGGGTTTTCAAGTGAATTCACATCGTCTAGAAGTGTATGGAACTTGTCCTGACTGCGCAGCAACGAAACAAACTCAAGCAAAATAAAAGAGTGTAGCCCATTATGGGTTACACTCTTTTATTTCGTATTATTCTTCGTGCTTCACTTTTTTATTATATGCGATATCGAATTCTTTGCCTTCAAGATCTGGGTCGAGCGTTAATGGCTCGCGGCAATGTCCACACATATCCACACGTCCGAGCACTTTAGTGTGCTTACCACAATTCGGACATTGTACTCGTATAGCTCGTGTTGACAAGGTGCCGATCCACGCATACACCACTGTACTGCCAATAATCGCAAGCATTCCTAAGAACATAAAGATCAGCATGACAACTTCATTGGAACGGAAAAAGATTCCGATGTACATAATGACAACTCCAATGAAAATAAGTGCCAAGGCAAATGATCGGATACGATTTATTTTATTTTTGTAAGGCTTCATCTTAAGTTTCCTCCTAACGCTATCCTCACTTAATATATCATATTATGATGTAAATGCAGTACAAACCCCCTTTAAAATAAAGGATTTTATGTGAAATTCGTCGAAATAGAGTATTCGAGATGATCTATAAAAAGCTGGGAGGCGAGAAAGTGGAACAAATGCTACGGCCAGTGTACCAAGAAAGAGCGAGTTTACCTGAGACATTAAGCGTGCTTTTAATTGGCAATCAAAGAGAGGACGACCCGATCACAGATACCTTTGATGAGATCTTATTTATTATTACCTCAAACAATGAAATACCTATTCAGACAAAACACTATACTGATGGTCAACGTAAAGCGGCTATGCATATCATTAGCGAACGACAATTAACGCATTGGTTGCTCGTAGGAACGAACAAGAAAATCATTGATTGGCTCATTCTAGGGAAAGTATTTTTTGACCGTGATGAATATGCGGAACGATTGAAAGAACGATTATCCGAAGAACCGTTGTTTGGCAGAGGCATTAAAATGGGGATGGAAATGGCTAAAATGATTCGTGCTTATAATGAAGGGAAAATTCATTTCGAAAGAAAACAACATATGGATTCCTATCTATACGCAATCAATACATTGCATCACCTGGCTAGATTCGTTGCCGTTAAACGCAACGTATTGCCGGAAAATACTGTCTGGACACAGGTGAAGAAAATAGATCCAGCTGTTTTTAAGTTATATGAAGAACTGATAGGCAGTGAAGAGGAAATAGAGAAACGTTTAGATTTAGTGTTCTTAGCAAGTGAGTTCTTCATCCATAACTATACACATGAAGCGGCGGAACATTTGTTGGAAATCATGAGTGAAAAGGATTCATGGACTGTCCAGCAGCTGCACGAACAGGAAGAGCTAGCGTTGTATTCCTCGGATTTAGAGTTCTTTATCGAATATTTAGTAGATAAGCATCTGATTGAAATTACACAAGTACCTTCTAAAAATGAGTTGCTATTCCATAGAGAGTATCGTATTATAAGAGCTCGGTAGCCGTCGTAGAGCGATTCTACGATCGCTCTATAACTTTTATCGAAATAGTTGTTGACATATTCTTTAACGTCATGTTATTATAGTAAATGTCGCTTGGGAGAGACGTTCAAACGACACGCACAACACATTCGAAAAAGAATTTTAAAAAAGACTTGACGAATGAATGCAAGATGAGGTATATTAGAGAAGTAGCTTTTACAAGAAGCACAAAACATGAACCTTGAAAACTGAACAGCAAAACGTTAACGAAATACAGTTTGTGCATCTAACGATGGCGCAAACAAAATGAGTATCTTAATTGATGCCAGCAAATGAAACTCGAGCTAATCGAATTTTCATGTATCTGGTTGACGAGATGTTGTGGAGTGCTAGGAAGTGATCGAGCGAAAGAGGGAGCGTACTCAGGTACGTGACCGACTGAGCGAGTGAGACTGACAACGCAATCCGCGGCATATCGTCTGCCAGTATTATGGAGAGTTTGATCCTGGCTCAGGACGAACGCTGGCGGCATGCCTAATACATGCAAGTCGAGCGAACTGTTGGAAGCTTGCTTCCAACAGTTAGCGGCGGACGGGTGAGTAACACGTGGGCAACC
>NZ_PDZE01000009.1:0-129302 GCF_002743415.1 Sporosarcina sp. P3 | reverse complement strand
GTAAACCATCCACTTTTCCACTTCCTATTCCTCTCTTTCTATAGACTAGCTTCAGTATATAGAAAGTAGATTTATATTGGAAAACTGTTGATTCTTATTTGTTGAAAGCTGTTGAATCTAGTTTAACGTTTACAAGTGGATTTGGAAGCCAGCTATAAGAAAATGAAAGCGGCTGGCAAATTCGATGAATCAAAAGTCGTTTACAAAGAAACAACTCCCTCCGTTCATTTGAAAGACCTAGACCCCCACCCCATATTCAAAGGAAATCCCGATAAACCGATGGTGTCTTTTTTGATTAACGTGGCCTGGGGTAATGAATATATTCCTGATATTTTGGATGTGCTGAAGAAACATAAAACGAAAGCCTCCTTCTTCTTCGATGGTAGCTGGGTAAGTAAAAATCCTGACTTGGCTAAATTGATTCATAGTGAAGGACATGAAATTGGAAACCACGCTTACAGCCATCCCGACCTACAACAGAAATCAGAAGCTGAAACAATGGAAGAGTTAAAAAAGACCAATGAGGTCATCAAAAAAACACTCGGGATTCCATCGCCCAAATGGTTCGGTCCGCCAAGCGGCAGTTTTAATCAGCAAACAGTTGAAACCGCAAGTCAGCTCGGAATGCATACGGTTTTATGGACAGTGGATACAGTCGACTGGAAAAAACCAGCGACTCATGAAATGGTGAACCGGGTCGTATCTCAAGTGGAGAACGGCTCGATGGTTTTAATGCACCCGACCAAACCTGTAGCTGAAGGAATGGAAGATATGATTACGCAAATCACAGAAAAAGGTCTTCGACTGGGGACCGTCAGTGAACTGCTGAGCGAAAAACGTGTGAACGGAACAGCTTGGACTGATGAATAAATTGCCCGCGCAAAGCAAAAAACTCTCCTGACCTAAGTTGGGAGAGTTTTTTATGTACTCCAAAGGCAGGAATCGAACCTGCGACCGATCGGTTAACAGCCGATTGCTCTACCGCTGAGCTACTTTGGAAAATGAATTCTTTTCACGCTATATAGTATGGACAGGATTCGAACATCTATACATCGTTTATTAATGAGAAGACTTGGTCCCGAAGTGGCTCGAAGACCAAGTCCGTGCGCTTATTCTTTTACACGCTTCACCAGTCCGTACAGCTCTTTCCCTGAACCATCCACTCGCTGAATTAAGCCAATATCTTTTGCGTAGTATTCAATTACAGTTTCTTTATTCCACGGGAAGTAGCTCTCAACGACTAGCACATCACGATACTCTGTACCGCGAACTGTTTTCTTTGCGTTTGTAGAAGTAATCCACCCGTTCCCGTAACCAACCGGCCCTATATCATCATGATGATAAATCTGTGTTACCACGAAAGGATGCGGAATATATTGATCGTAATGGTTCCAATCATCATATCCTTCTCCATAGTACGATGAATCTTGCACAAAGCCCAGTCGCGGAATGTCTTCATACTCCGTCTCATTGGTAATGCGCCAGTAGTCTAGGCCGTTCTCTTCCTTGCCCTCATGATCATAGCGATATGTGCTAGAGCCGTCCGTGTAATAATACGTATAACCAGCGTCCGGCATAATATTCATCGTCCTCGCTGTCATTGCGCGAGTCAGGAATGCAGCGAAATGCGCACGGGTGATCAGCTGCTTCGGCTTGAATGTCCCATCCGGATAACCGGTAGCGACATTATTGGTCGATACCCTCATAATATCGGTATAGAAGTCCGAATTTCTTCTAACATCACTGTAAGCTGGCGTATAATCCGCTTTCTCTTGCACCTTCAAATGAAATGCCTTGCTCATCAACCGCGCCATGAATGCACGTGAGATGCTAGATTCCGGTTTGAAATTAGCCGCCTTGGAAAACAGTCCTGCCTTGTACGCTGCTGCTATTTCATTGTAATACGGATGTGTTTTCGGAACGTCCTTGTATCCAGGGTCCGCCAAATCCGTCATCGGCAACTCCAGCGCCTTGACGAGCATGGCCGCAATATGCTTCTTTGCGATCGGCTCATTCGGCTTGAACTGGCCGTCCGGATACCCACTGATGATACCGAGGTCCGCCAGGTAATTCACTTCCACATACAGCGAAGAACTGTTCTTCTTCATGTCTGTAAAACTTGCAGCTTCTGTAGACTGCATCGTTCCGGTCACCGCCAGTAGAAAAATCGCACATGCCGCAATCCACTTTTTTAACAATCTTTCTTCCCCCTTTATGTATTCACATTTTTGCACACTCTATCTTTATATGATCATCGCGAGTTATATATGATAACTTACAGTATGTCGGGTGATATTTTCCTTTTATGGGTTGTCTTATATACTCCATACCCTTTATCCCGTGTACGTAAAACAAGACACGAAACTACTGAGAGTAGTTCCGTGTCTAGTTTAAAGGTACCAGGTCCTTACACAACTCTAGTTCAATTCAGAATTGTTTCGGATTTGTGTGGGGACCTGGTACCTTACTCATGCCTTCATGATTGTTGAAACATTAATGATTGTTTCTCACACCTAATTTTAATAGTAGGAATAGTAATCTTCTATCCTATTACTCGTATCTTATATTTCCGCCAGTCTCCACTATCCCCTTTGGACGCGAGCTCTCCGTACCGGATCAATTCCTTCACACGGTACTCAATCCATTCATCACCCGTATACTGCTCCAATTCACCGTATACTTGCCCAATGAGACGCAGTACGTTGTAATATTCACCAGGATACGCGGACTGTAACTGACGTGCACAATCCATGATGAACGTATCGTAGCGATCTTCATCTGAGCTCCACAGTTCATCGTGTTCCCAAGTGCGCAAGTAAGACCCATCATACATAAGTGATTCGCCTTCCTGTTCGATTGCTGCGCGTCGGGTTAGGTTCCATTTCCACGGTTCGTAATGCGCGTAAAATTCGAGCAGCTGTTCAGGCGACAGTTCACTGGAACGAAGGATGTGAATCTCTTCGCTATGATCCGCAGCTCTGTACAAGGATTCATATGCTTTGGTACTGTTGAGTTCGCTAATTTCATTGGGCTGACCGCTCAGGAGATAGGTAGCAAATCGCAGGCCGGTTTGTTCTGCTGCGTTGTTACCAGCCCAAAGAATAATTGGTAAGTGTGGCGGGATGCTTTTGATGTCCTGTATCGCACTATGGAATTCACTCTCTTGTTCTTGGATGTCACCGCGGAGATGTCCTTGAAGCCAACAAAATCGGTTCTTGATTCCCTCATCCGTATGGAGAGATTCCACCGGACCGATGGATAGGATGTCCGGTAGTGAGATAATTTGCTCGGTAGATCTTAAGGGCTCTTTGCGAAATGCATGTCGTAGGGCTCCCGCAAACGCACGATCGAAGACGATGTGGACCGTCTGCGGGCACGTTTCATCCGCAGCGAGCAACGACCGCGTTACTTTCCCGAGCGCTTCATCGTCTTGTCGCTCTGCTTGAATGAACAGTTGATCGACAATTGCTTTCGCTTGTTGTGGCGTATATGGGTTACTTGGCCGGTGATTTTCATTCATTTATATTGCACTCCTTTCGGTTGGCTTTTTAAATTCAAAAGTTTACATAAAAAGTGCGCACACTAGAAATTTCGATACATGCTTAAATAATTACACTTTTTTAACCATTAAAATGGTATCAGGTCCACATACAATAAAAGTTTACCAAACCCATATACAATGAAAAGTAACTGATGTAGAAGCACTCATGATTGTTTGAGCATTTAAGTTTGTTTCTCACGTAGTTAATTTTCATACAAGATCATAGATTCTCAAGTCTTTTCAAATCAACCGCACTTTCATTTTCCTAATAAAACTATCTCACAAAATTGTATAGATTACTCAAGTTCTAAGTTAGGGATATATTCAAGTCTTTATAAGTAATAAACTAAGTTTTTAATAAAGGGGAATATCCTAAAAAGTCTTTATTTATATCCTATTAGCAACAACCAATTTATCATTCTCATCATACTCGATTTGAAGATTTAACTGTTCAACAAAGGGTATATTATCACCACTTTTTAATTGATGAATGTGTTGTTGAGTAGTAGATTGTTGTAATTTTATTATTTCACGATGATGTAAATACTGTTTGTTAATCTCTGTCTTTTTACTTTGAATCGTTTTTTGCCTTCTAAAAGTTGCACCCAGTTCTAAGCTCTTTATAGAGATTGAAGATTCAAATTGAGAATTCAATTTATTTAACTTATCGTAGTAATCTTCGATATCTGATAGTTTATTCTTGTTGACTTCACTATTGCTGCTCAGTTCAGTCAACATTTTCAAACAAATCGAAATTAATTCTAGGGTTCCATAACCTATCAGTAACCCCTCTTCAAATTTGAAGTAAAGATCTTTTACCCCCTTGATATTATCATCGATTTTAAATTTATTATTTTTAAACTTTGAAATCTCGATTATTCGAGCATTTAATTCAATTAACACAGATTCCAGTTGAGTATATGCTTCAGAAGAAATATCTTCAATTTTTATAAGATAAGTATTTGACAGGTTATCTTCTGCAACTATACTTGGCAAAACAGATTTTAGATAACGTATACTTCCACTTACAAATCCGGTTTTGTCATTATTATATTTACGAAGCAGCGAGTCGATTTTATTATCCATAGTGTTTAGTTGTTTGTTAATTCTGTCTAAATGTTCTTGTGATGTCACGATAGTCATTACGCCAAAAACAACATTTGCAAGTTGTGCTGGATTAACTTTTTTTATCTCATTAGTTTCTGTCCATCCATGTGCCCTAATCTTATGTTTCCCATCTACAGCAATTGGCCTATATTCATTAAGTGAGCCCTTTTTCTTCATAATTGTGAGGTCTCCATTATTAAGTTTGTTCATAACATCTGATTTAAATTTAATAACGAGTTTCTTTTCTGTTTGAATGAGATTCATGGCATTAGGCGAGGATTTAATAATCTCTCCCACATAGCTTCTTAGTTGATCTGTTAATACTAGTGGATTCTGTTGACTAAACGATGGAATTTCATTTTTGTTGAAAGCTGAAATTTCCCAGGGTATTTCATTTTCTGTTGAGTATGTATCATTAAAAATCAAATTACTCTTAGTAGTAGAAGTGTCTTCCTTTTTGTACGGTAATGTGTTTTTTCTAGTAAGATAAAGGCTAATTAAAACAATAGATAGCAGAATAAGAAACCCAATCATAAATTCCATCTTTTTACTCCATTCTCTTTTCAAATCCTTTAATAAAGGTGTTTAGAAAAATTTCATATTTTTTCTAAACAGACACCTTGTTCAAAAAATATTTTTATCACTATACTAATCATAAGCGAAGTGAACTGTAAAGTCTGTAATCCATTATCTACTCTTGGAAAAATTAACCTGTTCATAAAATCTTATTATGTAATTCTTTGAATTATTGACTCAAATAGTTGTTTATAGTTTCATTTTATTTTCAACAATAATAAAACTTCCGACATTCACTTAGAATTACTACAAGCACCTTACATCTTTTTTAAAAGATGATGTATCCTTTTTAGAAATACTCTCTATATGAAGTATGAGGAGCACTAAATGAATACTCCTACATCACTTTACTCGAGGGGGACCACCAGATGAAATTATTAATTAACGAAGATCCGATTCCACTATTACCTTCATTGGCAATGAAAGTAGGACTGAACGCTGCGCTATTCTTGCAACAACTTCACTACCGTTCGAACATATCAAAAAACATTCGTGACGGTCATAAATGGGTGTTCAATACATATGACGACTGGATGGAAGAATTTCCGTTTTGGTCGCTAAATACAATTAAACGGATTACGTATGACTTAGAACATAAAGGATATCTGATTTCCACTTCCAAGCACAATAAGATGAAAATCGACAATACCAAATGGTACCGAATCGATTATGAAAAGCTGCCATTTTCGTATACGTCAAATGAAATACTGGCCGACCCAAAAGTGAACACTCCACTAGCTCAACATGAAACGTCAATCAACTCACAATTGGACGCTGTGCAAACCCACTCTGGAACGACGGCGTATCCCACAATGGGACGGCCTATAACCAAAGAACTTAAGAAGATCAATAATAAAACCATTGTCGAGAAGAATCTCGACGTTGCACATTCTGTGATACAGTACTTGAATGACAAAACCGGAAAACATTTTAAAGCGGAGTCCGCTGCTACCCGTAAATTCATCAACGACCGAATCAAAGAAGGCTACACACAGGAAGACTTTATTCGTGTCATCGACTTAAAGACCAAGCAGTGGTTGAACCTTCCTAAATTCAATGCGTTCCTTAGACCATCTACTTTGTTTAACGCAACAAACTTTGAAAACTATGTCAATGAGCTAGTTGTTACTAAGAAACCAGAAAAAGAACCATACATTCCACCAGTTCTCGATTTTAATCGCGGTGAGGAGTTACTATATGGTAATTAACTATAGTGGAATACAAGGCTTATCTTTTCAAGTAGACAATGCGTAGATGTGTAAAGAATGACGTAGAGGAAAATGATCTTGAACATATTTTAAGACATGAAAAAGCACCTCTTGAAATGGATACATGGATTGTATCAAGAAGGTGCTGCCTTTTAGTTTATTAACAAGAGCTTTACTGTTGTTCATTGATCGACACTTCTGGCACGTAGTGGGAAGTATTTCGTAGTATCTGGCACCGATTGTTGCGGACCGCAAACAGCTGTATTTCTTTCTTCTGATTCCTCTTTTTTAAACTACCAAGTTGTGTAGAGTCGTCTGAGAAATTGGTACCTTCTTTTAGAGAAGGAATATATCCCCTTTTGTCGAATATGATTGTTATACAGAAAATAATGGGGGAATACTTAATGAGTTTAAACGAGAGCGATAATATTATTAATCAAATTAGTCAAATGACATGTGAACAATTAGAGGAAGTAGATTTAGAAGTTTATTTGGTCTCGAAAGCTAAGTTAACCGACAACTTATATACTTCTGTGGAAGAACACTTAGATCCAAAACTTAGGCAATGGGTTAAAGAAAGTATAAGAAAGGAACTTGGACGGTTGAAGTTTGAGGATGAAGATGGAAGAAAAAAGTTTTTTGTTTCTGATTATGATTTTGAATTAACCAAAAATGATTTTATCGCAAAACTAGATCTTACTAAAGATGAAACTTTAATTAAGAAAAAGAATAAGTTACTTCAATCACTGAGTATAGGAGCAAATGTTGAAGATTCTGAGGTAAAGTTTCAAGTGATCAAATTAACCGTTGAAGACGAGTGTGCTTACTTTATTTACTATAGAGGAATCAAACAATCTGCAATGACAAAAAGGAATGTCAGCAAAATGCCTACAATTAGGCATGGGGATCATCTAGTAATACAGGAAAATGATGTGGTGGAATTTGGAGGTAAAATTGAGCTAATTATATACAATGAGGAATTTTATATCATTAGCCCAAGAACATTAGAGTATTCATTTGATTATAATGATCATATTTCAATTAGAAAAGATGAAAATCTACATTCAATAACAAGTATGGATTTTTTTGATGAAGATCCAAATGTAGACGTTTTTGTTGAAAAATCAAATCAATATATGGTTTCAAGGAGATTAGCGGGAATTGAACCCGGAACACTAAGAATACTTGAAAGATCATTTGTAGAACGATGTAAAGAGTTGAAGGAAATTAAGGAAAAGACACCTTTGTCCCCTAGTGACAAAAAGGCTTATATAGATAGATACGAATTACTTTGGCCTTTGTTCGATCATATTGATGTGTTTGATAAAAAAATTAAAATTGATCCTGACAAATCAATAGAACCTTTAATATACTTTTTTGCAGATAAAATCGTAGAATCTTTCTTAACTAAAGAATTTAGAGAGGCCTTATAAATGAAGGGATAGATTGATATGTGGGGAAAAGCAGAACAAACGATATTATGGGTAATAACTTATATTCCACTAATCCTAATAATGATTTTCCGCTTTATTATCAGTAATAAATTTATAGATATAAATCAAATTAAATTCAGCCTATTTAATCAAAAATTTATTTTGGATTCAATTTTAATAGAGATATTATTTGTTTTTTTTATATTGTTGATATCGTTTGTTCTATATAAGATAACTATATCTTATTTTCTATCAGGTTATGAAAAGGATTTAAAACCAGGGGGAAGCGGTAAAAATTATTCGATTAGAGAAATTAAATATTTAAGTGTGAATGACTACTCTTTCTTCCTGTTGACTTTACTTTTACCATTAATATCATTAGATCATACATCTGCTATTGATTTATCAGTATCTTTATTAATTATAACTTATGTGATTTCAATCTATGTGAAGACCGATGCAATTAGTGTTTGTCCATTATTTTTCTTTTCTGGTCGAAAAGTTTATAAAGGGATAATATCTGAAGGTAATCAGGAGGAAGAGAACAAAAATCCATACTTGAGAAAAGATGTTGTGCTAATTCTAAAGGAAAAGAACTTACGCTTGAATGAAAAAATGAGGGGGGCAGAATTGGCTAGCAATGTTTATTACCTAAAAGATATAAAGAAATCTGATTGATAGGTGTCCAAATCGTGTTAATAGAAAGGTACCAAGTCCTCACACAACTCTAGTTCAATTTAGAATTATTTCTGACATGTGTTCGAACTCGGTACCTTCTTTAAACTCTCGTAATTTTCAAAACCCCGCTCAGCAGATTAAAGTTCGCAACGAGAAAAATGCCGTCTACCAGCTTGATGAAAAATAGCTGAAAGGTATGGAAGTATGATAACGTCGTGTTTTTATTTACCAAGCTAATTAATTTGGAATACCCGACATCACTGACAGGCAAAGTGTTTGTCAACAGTAGACTTAAATAAAAAGATTCAAATCTGCTCCCGATCTCGATATCCAATACACTTTTGAAAAACAAATCGTATCCAATCCCGAACACCATGCTAGGACCTACTAATGTAATAAGCATCGCAATGAACAGTATCGACACAAACATGATTTTATTCAACAGGCTGTCACTTCCGCTAAACCTTTTCGCCTCTGAAATAATCGTCACTATATTCCTGATGACTACATGCAAATTCACTAGCGGAAGGGCCCAGCAAATTGAAATAATTATCCCTTTGGAAGAGTGGACTTCAAAATTGATCAATGCCTCCAGCAACATGTAAATAACAAGCATTACACTAATTAATTCAATCCAAGGCAGTAGCACTTTTATGCCTAGTCTTTCGACAAGATCGTGCTAAATATCTTTTTTCAACCGTCTTTTTAACCAGACGTAAACTAACAGTAAAAGACTATGACCAAACTCACTACAAATGAAAATTTTAACATCTGGGCAAGCTGGTACGAAAACACGATCAGAATTAAGAACAATACTTTTACGAAGTAATTTGAAAACATTCCTTCCTCCTTACACAATCGATTATTTATGTAGTAGTGACACGCTGTTTTAAATAAAAGTACACTCAAGCTAGTAGGTCCGAAAACAAAGTTCGTTCATTTCAGAGTTCCGTACGATTTACTTCTGGACTAGGTATCTCACGAACAATTCCTTACCAGTTAATTGCTATTCAACCTCTGAATATCCTCATAGTTTTTCACAACTGCACCAAGCACCAGCAACCCGAACACCGCGATTGCGATCAACCATCCCCCTACGATAATCCAGTTGAAGAACCCGAATGTAGCTCCTGCTACCAAAAGAACAATCGTGATCCCGAACCATGGCATCTTCCAGCCATACAACCGTGTGAGCACCGACATATTCTTTGGCGGATCGCACAGCTCTTCATAGAACTTCACATGATGCAGCCGCTCGTCCGAATAAAATAAGTACCGACCGTCCTTCGCCTGCAACAAGAATGTATGCTTATTCACTTTCTTCACAATCTCCAGCGGCTCTTCATCCACTATATGAAATGACGTCTTCACACTCACCATGGAAAAGAAACCGTAGACGATGAACAGTAGCAGAAACACAAAAAGCCCCGCAAGAGCATACGACTGCCCCGCCAGCAGTTCCCATGACACCCCTGAAAGCGGATCGTCCCCTTCTTCGTTCATCCTACTCACACCGCCAAACACTAGCATGAACAACGCCGTGCCAGTCAAAGCGGACAGGATCAGCCATTGTGCAAAATACACGGTGAACCGCTCACTCACCGTTAAACGCAATTTTTCTATGGGTCTCATATTATACGAATTGAGTGCAATGCGAAAAAAAGGGACCAAAGTGATAATTAGCAGCGCCACTGCCCTCCACGGCCCCTGAATATATTCGATTACCTGCACATTCATCCACTCCTTATTACCGCGTATAGGTTTATACTACCATGGATGTGAGATAAGCAGATATTAATTAAAGGTACATGTGTTTGAAACTTTCATGATTGTTTCAAGCGGTTACCTTATTTAAATCCAACAAAACAGATACTGCGCCCATATAAAGTGGACGCAGTATCTGTTTTTGTAAATCCAGTTCAAGCACAGCAATCCATCAAATATCTGTAGGATAGCCGTCTCTGTGTATTTCAATTAACTGTACGCTGTGCATGAAACCTTCATGATGGTTTAAACAATCACGTTTGTTCCGCACACAGACACCTAATTTCCTTTACTTTCAATCCTCTTAATCTGTAAACCATTTCCGTCCCCACTCTTCAATCCCTTCCCAAAACTCTTTTTTCTTCTGATCCTTCTCTTCTTTCTTCTCTTTCTTTTCTCTTTCTTCCTTTGTCTTTTTCTTCTGCTTCTTCAGCTCTTTTATTTCTTCATCAATTAACGACAAATCAAATTCCTTCGCCGTTAATTCACTTGCTGATTTTGAAACAACCTGTGCGAAAATGGGTGGTGCGGTAAAGCTACTGGTGGATGTTAAATAATGGTCGGCGTCTGTTTGATCATATCCGAGCCAGACCGCACCAGCAATATCTGGTGTATAGCCAACGAACCAATGATCTTTTGAACCGTCCACTCCTTCAATTGGGAGCTGTGTGGTACCCGTCTTCCCCGCCACGTCCACACCGGAAACTTGTGCTTTTTTGGCAGTACCTTCATTTACAGCCCCTTGCAGCATATAGGTCATTTGCTGAGCAACTTCCGCATCTGTCACGTGTACAGACTCACCCTTCCACTTCCCGAGCACTTTTCCTTCCGAATCTTTAATTTCGGTGATCGCATGCGCTTCCTCCATCATGCCATCATTCGCAAACGCAGAAAACGCTTGAGCCATCCGCAAAGGAGATGTGCCTTTGACCAGTCCTCCCAACGCTAATCCAAGTGCACGGTCATTTTTTTCTAATGAAATCCCAAACCGTTCAACAGCACGAACGCCATTTTTGATGCCGATCTCATTCAACAACCAAACGGGAGGGATATTATACGATTGTGCGAGTGCATCGTACATCGTCACTTCCCCTCTATATGTCTGATCAAAGTTTTTCGGAGAGTACCCATCCATATCAATCGGTTCATCCACAAGCAAATCCGACATATGGTAGCCTTCCTCAAGCGCCGGAGTATAGACGGCAAGCGGCTTTAACGCAGACCCAGGCTGCCGTATGAGGTCAGTCGCATTATTGAAGCGTCCCTGCGTATACTCTCCTCTTCCACCAACTAACGCCAGAATCCCGCCTGTTTTAGGATTCAGGAAAACAGAGGCGCTCTGCAAAAGTTGATCTGGCGTGCTGTTTGGAAAATATCTATCATCCGCATACACTTCTTCCAGCGCATTCTGGACCGTCGGATTAATTTCTGTCGTAATATGCAACCCGCCGGACAATACTTCATTTTTCGTCAAATCGTACCTATTGACCGCCTCGTCCACTACCCGGTCGATATAATACGGATATTTCGCTTTATAATCTGGCACTGTCGATTCAGCCAGTTCTATTTTCTGTCCAATCGCTTCATCGTATTCTTGCTGACTGCTATACTGTTCACGCAGCATCAACGACAACACCAGATTGCGTCGTTTCTCCGACTTTTCCATATTTTTCGTAGGCGATAAATTCGACGGAGCTTTAATGACGCCTGCTATGGTCGCAGATTCATTTAATGTCAATTCACTGACATCCTTACCGAAATAGGTCTGCGCCGCACGTTGAACACCCCACGCCCCGTCACCGAAATAGATTTGATTCAGGTAACGTTCCATGATCTCCTCTTTCGAATACACGCGTTCAATCTTCTTTGCGAGGATCAGTTCTTTGAATTTACGCGAGTACGTACGCTCCTGCGTCAAAAACGCATTTTTCGCAAGTTGCTGCGTAATCGTACTGCCCCCTGACACGATTTTACCTTTAAACGCGTTCTCAAGTAAGGCGCGTCCCATCCTGAAATAATTAATACCATGATGTTTGTAGAATCGTTGATCTTCCACGGAGATGACTGCTTCGACCAACGTGTCCGGAATCTGGTCGATCGATACACCTTCAATATTCGAATTCGAAACCTTACTGATCACTTCACCGTCCGGATCGTAAATAACCGTCGATCTAGGTGCGGGTCCTTCGAGCTTACTTACGTCACTGAATGTGATGAAGACATTCAGTACGAGTAGTACGCAAAGAACGGCGAGCAGTGCACTGATCAATACGAAACGGATGATCTTGTTTTTCAGGCTTCTTTGCTTTTTAGGTTCTTTTTTATGTTGTAAAGCTTTATATTCGGATCTTTTCATATCGGTTTCACCTGCTTTATTGATGCGAATTTTGTTGGTTGAGTATAGCATAGTATAGACGATGGGGGTGTTTGAAAGTTGCGGATTTTGTCTTTTGGGGGATTTTGGTACGAATGTATGTAAAAAAAGACATTATGCAGAAGTTGGGCTTCTGCGTAATATCTTAATAAAATACTTATACTTGAAATGTTTATGATCGTTTACACATTCACGCTTTTTCGAATACAGATAGGGAATGTAAATTAAATACCCAATTATTGAAGGAACGGTGCCATTAATACTTTTCCTGTTCCGCGGTAGACATTTACCAATCCTTCGCCTGAAGCCGCCGATCCCATAAGTGTTTTTCCAGAGCGTTCGACAGTAAATTCTAAACCGCCTGACCAAGCAATCGCCATATTCCCATCGATTTTCAACTCATCATTTTCTAACTCGATTTCGATAAGTTCCTCTCTCGCTACGGAAGATTCCAGTGCAACCGCTCCTTGCCCGGTAAGTCCCAGATTAAAAAGACCTTCCCCACCGAGTGCAGCAGAAGAAAGATTTGAGCGCATCACGGCCTTATGTTTTAATCCTGAATCACAAGCTAAAAAGAGTCCGTCTTCAATGACGAGTGACTGATCCCACTCGTCAACATCCAGTAGCAAAATATGCTTGTACGTTGGTTCCAAAACAAGTGTACCGGTTCCCGTGTACTCCGGTTTGATGCTCGATTCTTTAGTCATTTTACCCCGAATCGTTTTTCCAATAAAGTCTCCTACTCCCTTAAGGCCAGTCGTCGCTTTCACATCTCCAGCCATCCATTGCATAGCCCCTGCCTGAATCGTAATGTTGGACTGACTGACATCGCAAATTAGCTGTCTTCTTCTTACATTCATTTCAGATGCATAATATGCCGATTGGGCCGTAGCATGATCGATACTTAACTCTCTTTGAAACTCCACTACTTTAAAAGGGCCTAACTCTTCTCTGACTTTTACATTCTCATTATCTACAAAATTTTTGATCGTAAACAGAATAATCGCCCGCTTTCTGATTTTCTAATTTGTTTGCAAGGTTAGGGTCATTATAACATGAGATTTTACGTAACTGATTTTTACAAAGAAAAAACCTGTACAGCATATGACTACCACACTAAAATTTACGTGTGGCGGTTATATGTGTACAGGCTAGCTGTTAACTTATTGAATCGTAATTACAATTTTACCTTTTGCATGATGCGTAGCACTTAAATCATGTGCTTCACGCAATCCCTTTTCGGTTAACGGGAACGTATAACCAATATGAGGTTTGACTTCTCCTTTTTCCATCAGTTGTCCCAGTTCTGCGAGTTGCTTGCCATTTGGATTCAGCCATAAAGATTCCGCGGTAATGCCATTCGTTTTCGCCTTCTCTGCATTTGGTTCACCTGCAATTGAAACGAGACGACCGCCCTCCTTCACAACATCTAGACTCTTCTCTAAAATTTCTCCACCCATCGTGTCTACGACTAAGTACACGTCCTGTGCAACATCTGCAAAATCAGTCGTTGTATAATCAATGAATTCATCCACGCCAAGCTCTTTCAAAAATGCTTCATTCTTGCTGCTCGCCGTAGAATAAACGTAGGCGCCGAAGCTTTTGGCAATCTGTATGGCATAGCTACCCACACCACCAGATCCCGCATGAATGAGAACCTTGTCTCCCTTTTTCACTTGCCCAAAGTCAACTAGGCATTGCCAAGCCGTTAAGCCTGCCAACGGAACAGAAGCTGCCTCTTCAAAGCTAAGATGATCTGGCTTTAACGCCACTAACTCCTCATCGACCGCCACATACTCGCTGTATGTGCCATTCTCCATGGCTGGACGCGCGAACACCGCATCCCCCTTTTTGAACTGCGTAACCTGACTTCCGACTTCACTAATGATTCCTGCTGCATCCCAACCTAAAATTAACGGAAACTCAAAAGGCATTGCGTCTTTCATATAGCCCTCCCGTATTTTCCAGTCAATCGGATTAATAGAAGTAGCATGCATTTCAATTAACACTTGCTGATCTTGGATCTCCGGTTCAGGAAGGTCTTTCTCTACTAACTGTTCCGATCCACCGTATTGTTCAATTACGATTGCTTTCATTTCAACTACACTCCTTCTGATTAGTACGCTTACATGATGTGGTTATCTGTACTTTCTATACTGTATACCCTGAATCATTCAACTCAATCGAAGGAGCGAGTGAATAGTAAAAGATACTTGTGCATGAAAATTTATGATTCCAACCATACATACTGCAAACAAGTATTTTATTATCAGGAATAGAAAAAGAACCAATAAAGATCCAATAATAGTTATTTACTAATTCGCAATTCGAATTTCTCGCTAAAAAATTCACTTATCTTGAATTCAACTGCTATATCGCTAATGTCACCTATGTTTACTTCAAGTGGTTCTTCTATTGATAAGTTCGGAATAATAATTCGATATTCATTTTGATCCTCAAAATACTTGTCTTTCCAAAAACAAACGTCTATGCTTTCCTTGTCCTCATATGCTTTTAGTCTTTCGGAGTTGTTCTTGCTGTAATCATCATACTTCACTTTATTAGCCTTGAGACCATAGCTTTTCTTCTTAAAAGTCTGTTGAACCATTTCTATAAACGGTGCTGGATTGATAAATATCATCTTATCTCCAAATTCTTCAACTAATCTTTTTATAGTTTCATCAGGAACACTAAATTTGGTGTAATAAAATCGATCATCTTCTTTCGTTATTTCTAAGACTTTTGCATCTACAGCGTACATACAATAGACAGGTAGCAACGTATCTTCGTTCACATGAAAATTAAATGATTCTGCAACACCCTCTGATACAAGTACTTCTGTTTCAGCCATAAATACTTTGATACCAACGTCTGAAAACACTCTAGAAGCTTCTAACTTGTCCCCTATACCCTTTATACCGGATTCTTTTTCCCAGTCTATATAGGTTTTTAAATTACTCATTCGTAGATTTCCGGCTTTTAGGTAATCTGTATATTGAGTAAATTTAACTAATCCCATTAATTGATCTTTAAAGTTCCCTACTTCCGATAACATCATAGTTCATCACCTCCATGTATGGTACTTGGTAACTTGTTTAACGAACAGTCCTCTTATCTCAGACCACTCGTATCTCATATTTCTGCCAATCACTAAGATTCCCTTTAAATATCAGTTAAGGTACCAGGTCCTCACACAACTCTAAATAAATTCAGAATTGTTTCCAATTTGCGCGTGAACCTGGTACCCAGTTTGAAACATTCACGTTTGTTTCTCACATAGCAGCCTCACTAGAAATCTATCATCCGCCTTTGAGTTACTAAAAGTCGAGAATATATCAAGTAATAACTAACTCTTTTTTAGTTTCTTCTAGCTGTTTTCTGTGTGCAAGAGTTTGTCTATAGTCTTCAGCTAAAGCAGTTGTTTTAAATTCAATTGTTTTATCATGATTTCTTTCTACAACGTCTTGTATTTCTTCTAGTGACACCTTGAAAAATTCTTTTCTTTCATTAATAAGATTTAACCGTTTATCATTAAATGTGCGATGTAAAGTGTTTTCTAATGTTGGTGCATCTTCACTAAAAATCATTGCATGAACATCGAATAAGAATGGAACAGAAGCACTTCCTAATTCTTTAACTCGATCTAACGGTTCCAATCTTCTTGTCATTCCTATTTTATAAACATCTTCTCCGAATGATCCTATATTTGATATTACATATACATAACCAGCTCTAGTGTTTCTTTCTCTGTTTAAAACATCCTCTTTTTGCTCATTAATTTCTTCTAGTTTTTGATTTAATTCAGCGATTTTTAATTCTAATTCTGATAGCTGTTCTTGCGTTGCGTCTTCTTTTTGTTTCTCTAACTTCTGTAAAGCTTGAATGAAATGTTTTTCTTCCTTTTCAATTGCTTCTTTTAATTTCGCGATTTCACGTCTAGCCTTCTCTTCTTCTCTTATCTGCTCACGGATTTCTCGTTGCTCTTCTTTTTCTTTTTCTAATTTTTGATTGTATTCAAGTGCCAGATATAACTCTTCATGTTTCAAATTTAAATAATTTACTTTCAATTGAATCTGATTGCTGGCATTTAATTTATTAATCGTTTCAAATGTCCGATTAATCCGATCTTCCATAGACTTAATATTTGATACTTTTACTTTAGATATAGCTACATCACATTCATTATTAAATGAACGAATCGCAAGTTTAAGTAAGTTATTATTCATTTTTCTTCCTTCAGCCTTACTGCCATTTACTGTCCAATTAGAATTATACGAGGCAGCATCTTTCTTTATCACCATTTCTTTCTGCTTATTTCTTATTTCGCTCAAACGTATTTTATATGCAGCAGAATCTTCTAAGTCATATTTAGGTTCGAAAAATCCAAAAGACTGCAAAAGCACTTCATCTTCAAGTTCAACATACTTAGTTTTCAAATTAGCATATTCAGTTTTATATGCGTTTAGAGATTCGGTTAACTTTAAATATTCTTGTTGTTTAACTTCCAGTTCTTCTTTCTGCTTTACAATAAGATCTGCTATTTCAATCGATTCATCATAGCCATTATTCTTTAGTTCTGATAGTAACTCAGCTTTTTCCTTAATTTTATTCAGTCTCTTTGTATGTAAGATTATTAAGATTGGTATAATTATTAGTCCAGGTAAAATTATTAGCACCGGATTAATTATGGCTAATAATACTGTTAGCAGGGAAATGAACCATGCGCTTAATAACCATGGCATTGAGTCCTTGTTCATAATAAACCTCCTTTTTTATGTTGTTAATTATGATTGGATAGAAATATTTGATTGCAATAAAATTCAGCCATAATAAAAGTAGCTGCGCGTGAATTTTTCGCAATTATTCAAACTATCACTTTCGTTCCTTACACAGACTTTTTTAACCTCTTATTTCTCACAAACCAACTTGATCGACAGCAATACATCGCAAACTCATCACTAACTCCTTCAAATTTTAACTGTTCTATCAAGCCACTCCTTAAAACGCAGTATATTCCAAGTAGCTCTCAGCCATTTTTACAGCTTGTTCTCGCCAATCAACTTCGATTTTCTCAACTGCATAGGCGGCATCACTGTTGTTGAAGCCTTCAAACTCTAACTGTTTTATTAAGCTTATGAGTAATGATAAAAAAGATAAGAATAGTAACAAAAAACAAATTGTTCATTTTTCTCTACTTCTAGTTGACGATAAATAAATGGTTTTACTATACAATTTCTGCTTTTCACTAGTCCTTTCTGAAATTTAAATATCTAAAGTAGTTTTACACTATGCTTTAAACAGCCTACAGACGACAAATCTCATAAATAGTTTCAAAAATTATTACTGTATTTATGATTTGAATATCAATAACCTTCCCGATCATCCACCAAATACAACAACTGCTCCTGATCCTTACGATTCGCTGTCACCCGTTTCAATCGTTCCTTCAAATAAGACTGCAACTCAGGATCAGTACAATAAATAAAGCATCCCTTTTGTCCTCGGGTCATCAGCGTACGGTACGTATTTCGGATAATCGGATCCGCCACCTCATACGCATTTTCAGGATCTTCTTTAGCTAATTTCTTGATGCCTCTAAGTGATTGATCTGACTTTGCACGCTTAGTAAAATCCGTGACCAGTTTCCCGTCCTCCATGCGGAGATCATCCCCTACAATCACACCGACATAGTCAAACTCCAGTCCTTGAGCCGTATGAATACACCCTGCTTCCCGAACAGACGAATTCTCTATAGCCCATGTGTTTTCTATGTTCCAACTAATACCGAAATCATGCTCGGGAATCGTAATGTCATAATGGTCTACATCACGCCTATTGGATTTCGGCCACTCCCAGCAGTACCCAGCCATCAGACGCGATTTATTGTTTCTTTCATTAAGCTTTTCAATTTCCTCAAGCATCTCGTTCGGATCATCAAAAATCCTGAAATCGTAATCCATTCCCATATCATTGACGTTTGCTGTATGTCTGATTTGCAATACATCATCCAGCCAGGCAATATAGCCGTCTGATCCGCCACATCGGAATTGAGACACTAGCTCACGTGAGATAATTTCAGCACCTAGTTCTTTTGCATATTTCTCGATCGTTTCTATACTGCCAATGTCGTGTATGGTGACTTTCTGATGTTCGTCAATAAAGAAGATCGTAAATTGAGAGCCTTTAATCAGTTCTTTAACCTGATTCTCTCCTAGATTGCGAAATAATCCTGACTTCTCATTTAATCGATGAGCTTCGTCGACGATTAAAATATCAAATTCATTTGGCTCTACTTCTGTAAAGCTACCAGATCCTTTGAAGAGATTATCAACATGGGACTTTTTAAAATCCTTTTTCAGCTTGGTAGAATAAATATGCCGCGGCGCAGCATTCTTTGTTACATACATCGCCACGAGTTCTTTTGCTATTAACTTCACCATTAAATTAATAGCGAGCACAGACTTCCCTGTACCGGGTCCCCCTTCCACTATCATCACTTGTTTAGTTCCTGTCCGGATACTATTGAGCGCTAAGTGGAATGCCTCTTCATAAAACACTTTCTGCTCATCGATCATGATGAACTCTTCATTCCCTTTTAACATATTGTTCAATGCATCCTGAAGAGATTTAGACGGTCGGATTCTACCATTTTCAATCTGATAAATTAAATGCTTGCGGTCACCTTCGCGTATATACTTTTTAATAAATGTACGCAACTTTGATATTTCACCTTTAGCAAAAACAGGTGCTTTTTCTAAATGATCCGCATAGTGATCATCTGTTAACGGGTCCTTATCTGTTTTTCGATAGTTATGTAAGTAGGCACACGGTTCCAAACGAATTTCTTGCTGTTGCACATTCTCATTGAAGTCTTCAATGAGTGCTGCATATGACCAAGCCTGATAGGAAGGGTGCACGACTTCTCTAACGCCTCCACCGACATACGTTCGAACCAATGCATCACGAGAAGGAACTTTTTCTACTTCCTCCCACTGCTTTAACTCCACAATGACCACATGATCTTGCGTTCCATCATTCCCTGCAATAAGAAAGTCTACCCGTTTAGATGTATTAGGAATATTGAATTCAATAGCGACTGTTGCATCGCGGGGTATATCATCATCCTGCATAACATTAGACATTTTCTGCAGAGAGTTTTCCCACGAACGAATCTCGGCTTTACTCGTTCTCCCTATCTTCTTTTGATAGGAGCTATATAACCGATCGATCAACAATTCATTTACGACATCACCAACAAATTGTTCTTTAGTTGATTCATATATAATCAATACATCACCAGCTTACTTTATATTTATGTTCTACCCATACCCTACCATTATAATGGTATAACGACAATACTTGACAAATTAATCAATATATTAGGTAAAAGGTACCCGTGTAAAAAATCAGTCCATCAAGAAAAGTAAAACTAGGCTTATTTATATTTCATAAATTCAAACATCCCCCACCTACCTATCATGTATAGTTAAAATGAATTCAAAAACCTACACATCGAATAAAATGTGAGTTGGAGGCGAAATACAGTGAGAAAAATCATCCTAACAACCGAAAGCGGAGCCGATCTACCGGAATTTCTAGCAAAGAAACACAACATCCATGTAGTACCCATGCACGTCATCATGGACGGCCAGGACTATTTAGACGGTCATCTACCCGTACACGACATATTTGATTTTTACGACCGTACCAAAAAAATACCGTCCACCGCCGCCACGAATGCCCATGAGTACCAAGAGTTTTTCAAAAAGATTCAAACAGAATTTCCTGATCATACAATCGTTCATATAGGCTATACATCAAAGGCGTCTGTTTCCTATCAAAATGCGTTAACAGCTGCGGAAGATGTAGAGGATATTTATTTACTGGATGCATTAAACGTTACTGGTGGATTAACTGCGGTGATTATGTATGCGGTGGCTCTGCTGGAGGAAGAACCTGAGATGGATCCTGTCCACTTGGTAGAAAAGATTGAAGCAAAGGTTCCAAAAGCAAGACTCGCCTTCGTTCCGGGTAGCTTAGACTTTTTACGGGCTGGCGGACGAGTTAGTAATATGGCGTATCTTGGCGGGGCTTTGTTAAAAATCAAACCATGTATTGAATTAGTGGAAGGAAAGCTTGTTTCGACTAGAAAATATCGTGGAAAAATGAGCAAAGTGGCTGAAAGTTTACTGCTTGATTATTTACAGCAATATGACATTGATAGACAACAGATATATTTCATATACTCGATAGGACTTAGTGAGACTATTAAAGAACGAATCAATGAAATCGCATCGGAAAAAGGATTTGAAAATATTCTTTGGATGGAAGCGGGTGGTATGATCTCGACACATTCTGGTCCTGGAGGATTTGGGATTGCGGGGATTGAGGTTTGATGTCAAAAAGGCAACAAGTCCTCACACGACTTTAGTTCGATTCAGAATTGTTTTTGATTTGTGTTGAGATTTAGTACCTTATTTAAAGCTAGTAAGTAACAGTAAAGCGACTCTATCTTTATAGATAGAGTCGCATTTTTTAACTATAACCTACTACTTGGTAAGTAATTTTTTGTTATTATAAATTATTAATCGCATACTTAGCTTCATCAGCAGTAGATTTTTCACGATGTTCCGAAATCAATCGTTCTTATATAGCCGAGTCTGACATATCCATAGTTTCTGCATAAGTACGTGCTGATTTTAGCTCGTTTTCTTTCCAATCAACTACAATATTATTAATAGCGTATTGAACCACTTCAGCCGAGAATCCCTCTCAGTCTCCTCTCTCTCCCCCGAATCCTATTCCCCCGCCGCAAACTAAGCCCATCCCTGCAAAAAACCTCCACAAAAAAACTCACCTATCATTAAATTGCTTACGGAGATAAGTAATATTAATCGATTCTTTTAAAAAGGATTTGTTTTACATTATAATGTCGAAAAACTATAAAGACCGCCCTAAACAGCGTCATCTTCAAGTATCCGTAAATCCCGCGCAAGTGTGCCTTGATTACACGATACGTAAACAACGCGTTTTGGTTTATATTCCAAGATCGTTTCATTAGTTCCTCGTCGCAGTCTTTACGCAGTGGATCGACGACTAATACAACATCGCAACGTTTGCCGTCTGCGTAACATACTTAGTTAATCAACAGACGTAATATTTAACATTTTTAAAAAGATGTTCCATGCCTTTACATAAATTGTTTTTTACGTTTTGCTTAATTTATTATATTCGTCAATGATAGATATCGTCGTATTCGCAACTTTACTACCGAGTGATGCATACAACTTCTTATCACCAATAATATAAAATTCCTCTTTCGCCCTTGTAGCGGCAACGTTCATCATATTTGCTTCTGTAACTGCCCATTTTGCAGCACCTTTACTCGTAGCATCTGCACCGAGTACAAAGTAAACAACTTTTGCTTCTTTCCCTTGAAAAGTATGAACTGTACCTACGTTAACAGCTTTACCTTTTTCTCTCTTCGTAAATTGTATGTCATCCAATAATTCTGCAAGTTGGGAAGCTACATTTCTAAATGGCGAAATCACATATATTTCATCCTCTAATTGGGGATTATCCTGCAAACGTTCATTTATCAATGCTTTTAGTAATTCAGCTTGCTCTTTTACAAATTTATCATTCGCTTTTCCTGTGGAATCATGCCATTTGGAGATTCCATATGCATCTTTTTCATCTTTCCCTTGTACCATTAAACCATTATATGAAATTTCATTCGAGATTGTAAACATTGGATAATTCGAACGTCTATGTACCCATAGCGGAATACCGACCCATTCGTCTCCACTTTTTTGGTATCCATACTCGCTTGTACTATCTACAATTGACTGTGTGGACGCATGAGCTGAAACAAATTTTTCATTAACATTATAATAGGTACCAATTAAATTTAAAATATTTGAATCCAATGTCAATACAGGTTTAATTTGTGAAGGATCTCCAACGACCATTACTCTTTTACTTCTAAAAATGGCTCCTACACTTGCTTGTGGTAATGCTTGACCTGCCTCATCTATAAATAAATTACTAATTGAGTTTTCATTTATATTTTTAAACATTCTACCAAAACTTGCAAAAGTAGTACTTACTACAGGAATCGCAAAATTCAACCATTGCCATGATTCTAATAACAATTGAGAACCATTTTTCTTAGAGCTATATTCTGATTGCCGACTCCAAATATTTCTAGCAGTCTTTAAATGTATTTTATTTTCAAACAAAAATTGCTTTCTCACTTTTAATGCCAATATAAAAAGTTTAGACTGTAAATCGCGAAAATCTTCACTAAACCAAGGATTAGATATTTGAAGTTCTCCATATGATTGAGAAAAATCTAGTACTTCAATATCATTTTCAAATTTCAATTTCTCCAATGATTCTATTTTTCGTTCCATTTTCGCTAATGCCTCTTGCTGTGCTGACAACCAATGGTTAAAATCATTATTAATCTTTTCCAATTGTTCTTTATGGAGATTTGCTTTTCGAGTGTTTCTTTTCATTTCTCTATTTAATTCATTTTTGTTGTTTAAATAATCTTTTTTCTGCTCAATAATTCGATTCAATTGTTCATTCGCGCCATTTAATTTTTTTACATATCTATCCACTTTAGAAGGATAAAATATCTTTTGTAACGATAATAAAACTGGTCTTTGTTCCTTCATTACATGATAATTTCGTTCTGCTTGCTTATATTCCTCATCCAATCTTTCTATTTCACTAGAAAGGTCTAATAAATCACTTTGAAGTACATTATTTCGTTCATACAAATCTTCTATTTCGTACGTTACTTTTTCCTCTAATAATACTAATCCCATTCGTTTTTCATATTCTAGTTGTTTGAACTCTAGGCTTTGCTTTTTATATTGATTTTTTAAATCTAAAAGTAACCTAATTTTTTCACTGTATTTTTGAACTCTATCTCGTTCAGCTTTTAATTGATTGTACTTTTGTAAAAAAACTTCATACACATTTGGATTCGCTTCATACTCATCTTCAAGATTCCGTTCCATAAATTCAACTGTTAAAAGTAGTTTGCTAACGTTACTAGACGCGCCACCTTCTAATGAAAATACACCCCAATTTTCTTTTTCAAGCGGTTCACTTTTTACTTCTCTTCCTTTAGAATAATCAACTTCCAATTTTGTATTTGAAAGTTCTGTGAAGTAGTTAGCTTCTCCCAATAAATCATGGAATTCCTTTCCTATCTCTTTCGATTTAGGCATTTCCTTAACAATGTTTTGGACTGCACCATTATTAGAACTCGCGACTACAATATTGTTGTCAGAAATCACTTGCGGCAAAACACCTAGCTTAGCCTTTTCCCTATAAACCAAACTCTCTTTGATACTTTTATCTGTCAGTTGACATATCACAAGAGCTTGCTTTACTACTAATTCCGCAAAAATGTCCTTTAATAATGTCGTTTTACCTGTTCCTGGTGGTCCATTTACACTCACAATCGTGTGGCTTTCTTTCAAAGCTAAGTTTACTGCAGTTTGTTGCATAAGCGAAAGTGCATATTCAGCTTTACTCGGAAAACGTCCTAATGGATAATTTTTTGGTTGCAAAACTTCTTTGAAAATGTCTGGATTGAAATTTAATGATTCTTTATTGCTATCCAAATTAAATTGTTCCCCAGAATAACTAGTAAAATAGCGACTTAAATTTGCTGTTCCTATTTTCTTTGCTTTTTGTAAGTCATCGATAAAAAAAGAATGCAAATTTGTATCACCAAACTCTAAGTTGTTAATAAATCCATATCGAAAATGATCATAAGCTGCATTGTCTTTTTGAATAAGTTCTGAAATTGTATGATTAAATCCTTTATCTTCAAATTTTCTACTTAAATTTTCTCGAAATTTGTTTTCTACCTCCAAAAAGTCTTTTGGTATTTCCCCATTATCCAGAATATATCCACTGATCGTTAGAAATAACTTCTCTTCAACAAAATTCAATTTATTATCAAAATACAGGCAAAATGTAAATTTATCCGAATTACTTGTTTCCTCATGTGTTGCCAGAATATTATATTTTTTTCTCAGAATATCAATGATTTCCTGGAAGTTAAAAATGTTAAAAAACATTACGACTCCAGATTTTTCAAATTTTTTCTCTGAACTCTTTTGTCGGTGGCCATTTAAAAAATCCCCAAAAAACGTATACCAATCATTTGGTTCTATATCTATTTGCTTTAACCATTTATCCTTTTTGTTTATAGTACCTTCAGATAACTGTTCTATTGTGATCCAAGCGTTTAAGACATTTTCCTTTTTATTCACGACTATTTTCTTCCTCCACTCAAACTACATAGTCTACTTAAATAATTGCATTAATTACCATTCTATATACTTAAAAATTTTAGTCAATTCAAAGCAGACATTACACTAAAGGGCTTATAGAGGTCACAACTTCAGCAGATTGGCACAAAAAGACTCAAATCTATAAGAGTGTGACTGTTTAACTAAAATGGCCAGGACTATTTAGACGGTCATCTACCCGTACAAGATATATTTGACTTTTACGACCGCACTAAAAAGATTCCATCCACTGCCGCCACAAATACCCATGAGTACCAAGAATTCTTCAAAAAGATTCGAACAAAATTCCCTGATCATACAATCGTTCATATAGGCTACACATCAAAGGCATCTGTTTCCTATCAAAATGCGTTAACAGCAGCGGAAGATGTAGAAGATATTTATTTACTAGATGCATTAAACGTTACTGGCGGATTAACTGCGGTGATTATGTATGCGGTGGCTCTGCTGGAGGAAGAACCTGAAATGGATCCTGTCCACTTAGTAGAAAAGATCGAAGCAAAAGTTCCAAAAGCAAGACTTGCCTTTGTTCCGGGTAGCTTAGACTTTTTACGAGCTGGCGGACGAGTCAGCAATATGGCATATCTTGGCGGGGCTTTGTTAAAAATCAAACCATGTATTGAATTAGTAGAAGGTAAGCTTGTTTCGACTAAAAAGTATCGTGGGAAAATGAGCAAAGTGGCTGAAAGTTTACTGCTTGATTATTTACAGCAATATGACATTGATCGACAACAAATATATTTCATATACTCAATCGGACTGAGTGAGACTATCAAAGAACGGATTAATGAAATCGCATCGGAAAAAGGATTTGAAAATATTCTTTGGATGGAAGCGGGTGGTATGATCTCGACACATTCTGGTCCTGGTGGATTTGGGATTGCGGGGATTGAGGTTTAAAGAGTCTACTAAAGACCGAGGCATCTAAATGATTCTGACAACGTCAATTTTATGTGAGTACCTAGTACAACAAGAACCCACCAACGTCTACATGTTGGTGGATTCTTGATAAATTAATCTTCAATTATTCAAATCAAATGGGAACTGTTCCACAACGGTAGTTTTGTGCCGATATTGTTCTCGAGTGCGTTTTCGTACACTCTATATCCCCAAGCTACGTCCTCAGTCGACAGACCACCTGTCATTGCGATTATTACTTCATCGTCAGACTTTCTTCCCTCTTTATTTCCGACAATGATGTCACCAATATCATCAATTTTATTACTATCAAATTTTCCGTCGTTGATTAACTCAAGCAATTGTCCAGACATAGTCCAGTCGAGTATACTGTTAATACCTTCTGGATGTGCTAACCCATCTTCTAGCCACTTTTCATGCATAGACCATAAATCAGCTACTACTCTATGCTTATTGTATGACTCTGCGGATAAATCTGCCGCGCCTGTTAATATGATCAATGCGCCTGGTTTAAAACTTTCTTCATTAATTTTCGGTTTAACGCTACCGGATGTTGCTACAGTAACAATGTCAGATTGTTTAACACAAGCATCCATATCATCCACAACTTCAACCGGTCTATTTATTTGGGCTTCAATCTTTTTTGCAACTTCCTTTCCTTTTTCAATATTTATGTCGAATAGAATTACTTTTTCAATTCCCGGCACTGTAGTGATTATTGCGTCGATACAAGATTGGTTAATTACTCCGCCGCCAACCGCGCCTAAAACTTTTGCATCTTTTTTGGCAAGATATTTCGATATTACTCCGGGAACAGCACCTGTTCTAGCAGAGCTAACAAGATTTCCTGACATAATGGCAAGAGGTGCACCTGTCTCTCTGTCGTTCAATGTAAAGGTGTGAATTGATCTTGGTAAATTCTTATTCAAGTTTTCAATATTAGAGCCGTACCACTTATTGCCGACTACATCAAAATCTCCGCCTAAGTATGAAATAAGGGACATGAATCTTCTATCCGGACCTTTTTTCGGCATGTTTTTGAATGTATCGTCATTGTTAAACCAAAGCATTAGTCCGTGATCATTTCTATTTGGTCCTCCCATTAAATAATCACCTTTACCGATTAATCGAAACATCTCTTCGATTGTATTAATACATTCTTTCATATTTAATACTCCTGCTTTTATGATATCTTCTTCCTGCAAGTATAATAGTTCAAGTTTTTCAGACATCTAACATTCCTCTTTTCTTTATAGTGAAATTTTAATGCAGCAATTATATATTCCGAGAAAACCTTTGTAAGTCGGTATAAGTATAAATAGGTATATAATGTCGATCTAATAGGAAAGTTGTTTACCCAACTATCAAATCCTTGTGATTTTTTGTAAATGGTGTAATAAATTCATATCCGTCTTTTGTAACCAGGATACTATCACCTACTTGTGTGCGATAGTCTTCAGCGTCTGCTCCGCCGTCTACTGCAAATATCATTCCTTCCTCTAAAATAGTTTTATCACCATTTGCTAATTGCGGGAAGCCATTTACCGAGAATCCTAGTGATCTACCCGCTCTAAATGGTATAGGATAGCCTGCTGTTTGAATAACTTCGGCATATGCAAAGAAAGCATCTTCCGCTACTGCTCCTGGTTTAATTTCCGCTAATGCTGCTTTCTGTGCACTTTCAGCAATTTTCAACAATCTTGATACTTCTTCATTAATTTCCCCCACGAATAAGGTACGATCAAAACCTAGATAAAAGCCTTTAAAACTTACAGTGCCACAATGACAAATAAATAATGGCTCGCCATGTTCTAATTTAGTCATTCCTGCACGATGATGACACATTGTAGTTAATCGTCCACTCGCCATAATTTGTTGCTGGTTACTAATAGTAGGATAATTAAACGGTTCTTCCTCTTTGTAATACTTTCTCATTAGTTCAGCTGCTTTATAAGTTCCTGCTTTTTCAGCCGCTAGAGAAACTTCGAATTCATATACGCCAGGAGCAGCCGCTTCCATAGCGCCTTCTAACATTGCAATTGCTACTTCTCCTGTATGACGGGCGATTTGTATTTCATACTGATCTTTAACCATCCGCATGCTTTCAATTACCATTCCAATGTCATTTATTTTATTTGGGTTTACATATTGCATAACAAAATCTAAAACTACTCTCGGTGCTTTTAAATAATCAATACCCATTCTATCAATTTTTATATTCTCCAAAATGCCGCTTAATGGTTTTCTCCATTCATCATCCAGTCCGTCTGTCCACGGAATAACTTCTGTAACATCAGTTTGAGTATTTGCCATCTCCTCTTCCATTGATGGTGTAATTAAATAAGAATCACCATCATTCATAAGGACAAACAAATTGGGTCTTCCCCAGTCAATACCCAAGGCTCCATGGTAACCCGTATAGTAATAAATAGTACTGGGATCTGTCAATAAAGCTAAAGTGTAATCCTGTTCGTTCATATGTTCAGTCAATTTCTTTCTTCTAGCTATGAAATCCATCAATCCAATAACATCCTTTCATTTTGAAAAAAATATTTGTGGGAACACTTAATCAGCGCATGCTTAAGATTCTCGTATATATCAAAATTTAATATTTAAGAAATTCTTTAAAATCATTTTTCCTGCTGGATAGTCACTGTTGTACCATTCTGGATGAAATTGAACTCCGAATAACGGTCTTTCTTTATGTGCAATCATCTGGACAGCACACATCTCACTCGATGCGAGTAGATCAAACTCTTCAGGAAGTGTTTTTACCTCGTCACGGTGAAGTTGCCTGCAATAAAAAGAAGTATTTACACCTTCCAACAATTGATGGTCTTTCTTTATAAAGTGCTTAATGTAACCTTCTTCTAAAATATCATCAGAACTTTCTACCATTTTCCCTATTTTTCCACCATACATAATAGCTGTTAATTGTAGTCCTGCACATATACCTAATACAGGAACGGGTAAGTCTTTAATAATATTTAGTTTTGGGATATATCTATCCGATATCTCATTTTCTTCCCAATGCTGACCTATGCGTCCCGTCATTATGATATATTGAGGTTGTAAATCTTTAATATAATTAGAGTCGATCTTTGAATAATGAGACACTGTACATGTGACTTCTTCAATATTATTTAAAGCTTCCACCACTTTATCTGACCAGCCGAGTTCATTTTCATATTTCTCGTTATTAATAATAAGCACATGTTTTTCCATTGCACCACTTCCTCCACTCTACTTTTGCAAGTCTAATTGCAAACTTTGTGTTATTTCATTTCTACTCCTTTGATCGAATCAACTATCATTGGTTCGTTATCAACTTCAGCGTAAAAAAATACTTTGTATAATTTTTCCTGTTTAGCAATTTCAATTTCAGGTGCTTTATAAACCCTGAACTTATGTCTTGCCCACTTTATAATTACTTTCTTCGCTTCTTCAATTGCCGTTTCTTCCTTAATTAAAGTTGGAACTAAAGATTGTTCACTAATTTCAATTGTCTTATGTTCGGGAAACATATTTGAGAGAGCGGCATTCCCTTTTACCATATCAACTGTTATCGTGGAGTAAAAAATCCTTGGTTTCATAAACAGTCGATGAATACTCACTTTGAAAGTGAAGATATGATTTGGATAACAAACGATTTCTCTACCCTCTAAATCGTAAGAAGAGTCAATGATCTTAACTGTTTCCAATCCGTTTGCCAGTTCAGTCACGTAGTTCACTCCTTTTTACTTTTGTGTAAAAAGATTTGCTGTATTGAAGTTACTTTTTAACAGGTCGCAGACGATATCTTTATCTGTTTTTAAGTTAGTATTACTATTTTGTATTTTCTTAAGAAAATCATAATCAGAAGCTAAAAACTCTGGAGTACCTACTTCATTCTTCTTCGTATACGAAGTCCACATATCCTCAAAATCGTCACCTTTAGGGGGATTCGTAAACAAACTAACAATAATAATCGAAAGTAATGCTGCTATGAAAGCCGGACCGCCTTCGTAAATGTCGATTGGTGACCAAAAGTACCAAATGATTGTGACTAACGGACCGACAATCATCCCCGTGATTGCTCCAGCCTTAGTTACATTCTTCCAAAACAAAGAGAGAATGATAGGAGGTCCAAAACATGTCGCCAAACCGGCCCATGCAAATACTGCCAGCCAGAAAACAGAGTCCAGGGGATTAAGTGCAATGATTATCGAAATAACACCCAGTACAACTGTAGATATTTGCGATACCCTAATTGTACTTTTTTCACTTAGTTGTCCCTTATAAAATACTTTATTCCATAAATCTTCGGCAATAGATGAGGATGCTATAAGTAACATCGAGTCAATTGATGACATAAGTGCGGAAAGTGCTGCTGCAATTAAGACACCTGCCATCCACCAAGGCAATAATTCCATAGCCATAAGTGGGAAAATCTGTTCAGGATTTTCGATGCCTGGAAACAGAGCAAGTCCGGATAAACCGATAAGAACCGCTCCGTAATATGCAACCATCATCCAAATGATCCCAATAATTGCAATCTTTTTAACATCACGGGTATTCCTCAACGCCATATAGCGAATTAACACGTGAGGTGCACCGTTAAAGCCTACACCTATAAATAAGTAACTAATTATGGCAATAATACCTGCGAGCGTTAATACAGGACTTCCGAAAAACGGTTTCAAAAAATCAGATCCCATTTGTTCAGTTATGACATATCCCATTTGATTAAACCCGCCTACCTTCAAGATGCCGACAATTGGCAATACGACAAATGCAAATGCCATTAGTAATCCTTGAATAAAGTCGGTTAATGTAACAGCGAAGAACCCACCAACAACCGTGTACAAAATAGTAATAATCCCGCCAACGATAACACCTATGGCAAAGTCAATTCCTAAAACAACTTCAAACAGTACCCCAAATGCGATGAATTGCGCACAAATATATACTGTTTGAAATACCGTCATTACAATAATTGAAATAATCCGCATGATATTCGAATCATCACGATATCTGGAAGACAAAAAGTCCGGTACTGTTAAAGAATTCAAAAGCTCCGAAAGTCGACGAATAGGTTTTGCAAAAAATACCCAATTCAATATGGAAAATAAGCTAGATACCGCATTCCATGCAGCGCTCAATCCAGATGAGTAGGCTTCACCTGGAAGCCCCGCCGTCATAAAGCCACTACTTTCTGAAGCCTTTTCACTCATTGAAATAACCCAAGGCCCCAATCGTCTTCCACCCAAGAAATACTCTTCTGATCCTTGGTTACTAGATCTCGCTGACCATAATCCAATACCCAATAACATGAATAAATACAAAATTAAAATTATTAATATTCCTATTCCTGTTGCCCCCAAATCGGTTACCCCCCTAAGTTTATTTATTCAACAATTCGTCTTCTAATTTTTCTCGTTGTACTTCTTTAAAATACCAAATTAGTACTGAAGCTATCATTAGCGTAGGCGGAACAACTAATATTAACCAGCCAGCTAAAGGAAATCCTCCCATGAAAATCACCACCTTTCAAAATAATTTTATAAATAAGTTACTTGTTAGCGCTTTCAATATCATTAAGTATTTAAACACGTATAGGCCAATGAATTGGATTTACCCAACGCATTCGCCTGTAAAGAGATATTATATACTTGTGAAAAATCTAGCAATAAATTTATAGCAATCGATGGGTTAAAAAATTTAGTGATGGTCTTAGAAAAGTGTAATGAATTTCTATTGCAAAATATGGAAACTATTTAAATGCGTATAGGCCAATGAGATGGGTTTACCCAACGCATTCGCCTGTGAAAGTATATTGCATATATTTAAATCAATTTTGATTGACTATATTAAACTTTCTGATTTCAAAAATTAATATACCATACGCATTAGACTATGTAAACCTTTTTATTGATAATACATATTTCAACAACCTTAACCCATTATGGAGACGTGGGAGTCGAATCCATGTCCATAGGCTCTACTACATTAACGTCCACAACTATAAATTATATTTGTTTTCATAAGAAAACCCTCACTGAATATATTTCCAAACATCTTCCACAGATTCATAGCCGAAAATATTACACAATAACAGCCCCAATTCAATCGAGTCCGCTCACATTATCGCTTCTTTAATGTCTACTTGTGCCCCTGCATCTTATTAATTTAGTTTCGTATATTTTAAACTTAAAAAGCCAATAATGGAATTAATATCGAATTTTACCGTCCTTCCAAAATGCTTTTTAACATATAGAAGTGAGGAATGTACATGTTTTGGAAAAAACAACAGGATGAAAATAAGCCTGTTTCTCAATCAAACGCAGAATCAGAAATATCAATAGAGACTCTAAAAAAAGCCCTCGTTCAAATGGATGATGCGGAATTTGTGGAACTCAATATTTCTGAAAATCAAAATGTTGATCTTATCTACGTAAGAACTCTGATTGACCAAGAAAGATTAAATGAAAGCATTCTAAAACCTTTATCTAACTGTTCCAAACAATCCATTCAGGAATGCAATGTTCACTCAACAATAAACTCCATTTCCACTTTTAATGAGGCAATAAAGCAGCTGTTTAAAGGATCTGTTTTGTTATTTGACTCTTCGTCAAACCTTTGGTTCGCTATCCCTTTAGAAAATCCACTTGGACGTGCAATTGAACCATCCGATACTGAAACCATCCTTTTAGGAGCAAAAGACAGCTTCAGTGAACAGCTAGAACAAAATATTACGCTCATTCGTAGACGTCTTCTAACACATGATCTGAAAACAGAGAAGTTCACCGTTGGTTCTTTAAGTGAGACAAATGTGGTTTTATTGTACATAGAAGGGCTGACCAATCCAGAATTTGTTTCAACCGCCAAAAAGAAGATTTCGGAAATTAATTATGATCTCTTATCTGATTCTTCTCAAGTAGCGGAATTCATGGAGGAACATCAAGATAGTATTTTTCCTCAGTTTCAGCAAACTGACCGACCTGATGTTGTTGCTTATTCTCTGGGATCAGGAAAAATTACGATTCTGGTAGACAATACACCTTTTGCTCTCGTTGCCCCAATTACTTTTTTTCATTTGTTCCAATCACCAGAGGATTATATTAATCGATGGGTAGTTGCCAGTTTTTTGCGCATCATCCGATATGTAAGTTTTATTCTGTCTATCACATTGATCCCATTCTACGTGGCATTAACAACTCATCACTATCAAATGATTCCTTTACAAACACTTTTCGTCTTGGTGGAGTCAAGGAGCAAGCTTCCGTTCACTCCTTTTTGGGAAGCATTTATCATGTTGATTTTTATTGAAATTATAAAAGAAGCAAGTTTAAGGATGCCAACAAAGACTGGTCAAACGCTTGGGGTTATTGGGGGCATTGTAATTGGTCAAGCAGCAGTTGAGGCTGGTATGGCAAGTCAGGTGTTAATTGTCTTGGTAGGGATTTCAACTATTGGATCTTTTCTTGTTCCTAATTACCTTGTGACAAAGGCGAATTCATTGATTCAATTCATTCTTCTTATATTTTCTTCGTTTCTTGGGATAGTAGGGATTGTTTTGGCAATGATTATCATTTTAGCCCACCTTAATGGCTTGTCTTCACTCAAGCAGCCATATTTATCTCCTGTTGCCCCTTTCTACGGAAAAGATTGGCTTGACCTATTCATTCGAGGGCCTTTAGTCAAAATGAAAGAGCGTCCAGAACATCTTAAACCGCTGAAGATGAAGAGATATCAAACTAGGAGATGAACTGATGGAAGCCCTTCAATTATTTAATAAGAATGAAACCTATAATGGGTTCTATGTCATGTTGATGGTAAATCGCCTCCAAATGCTTTACTTTTTTTTGATTATGCCAAGGTTTTTGATCCATTCATATATGATTTGGGTGATTATAGCGGTCGGCATATTGTCTCAACTAAACATTCTTCTTTTATCCAAATGGTTTTTAACCCGGATTTCTAGCGAAGGGTACAACGGATTTGTCCAATTATTCGGAAAAAAACTTGTACGACTCCTCTCATTCATCGGGTTGTTCTTTATCCTGCTTAAACTTTTCGTGATCATGTTAGGATTCTCGGAAATGGTTCAAATATTTATGTTTCCAGCTACAGATTCAAATTGGCTGATCTTTTTTATTATGTTGTCTTGTTTGTATGTAGCATGGAAGGGCGTTGAAAAAACTATACGTTTTGTCGTGATTTCATTTTTAGGTACATTTTGGATGTTCTTGTTCTTTGCTTTTTTCTTCTTTCCTCCAATAGCTCAACTCAGTGATTTGTATCCGATTATTCCAATGGAATTAAGTGTGAATTCCTGGAAAGGAATATTTTTAATTTTATCTTCATTTTCAGGGCCTGAATTTCTGGTATTTTTGGGACCGTGGTTTAAAACAAATAATAAGACATTTCGCTATTTGTCTTATGGCAATGCTCTAACCGTTATAGAGTATGTATTTTTATATATGGCGTCCTTATTCTATTTCGGTTCCAATTATTTAAGCAAAAGTCAATTTCCAATTGTCACTATGGCTCGTTATTTTCAAAATCCAGTAATTGAACGTATTGATATGGTCATGCTTTCTTTAGAATTATTTAACATCGTCTTTGCGGTTTCAATTTTTCTACTGTTGTTTTATGGAGCATCTAAAATAGCTAGTGGGAAAATGGAGAGACCACCCAGTCGAGTAGGATTTTTATTCAGTGTATTCATTATTTTAATTGGAATGATTCTTGTGAATGAATGGATTTGGAAGTCAGATGAAAAGCAGGTTATTTTACTTAATCTTCAAATTTTAGCAGGAAGCTTAAGTTACTTAGTGGTTCCAATTACTATTATCGTAGTGATGAAGATAAAGGGGTTTAATAAACATGAGACTACGAAAGAAGATGGCTAAAAAATTGTCAATCATATTTATGGCATTATGGTTAACTGGATGTGCCCCTTTTACTGAAAATAACATTATTGAAGAGCTTGCTCCAGTCACATTTTTATCACTTAGTAAAGGGGATGAAGGTAAAATAAAAATCAGTACGATTTTGCCTCCTCTAAGCAAAGAAAAAAAGAGTGTAATGACGCAAGAAGTAAGCTTAATAAAGGAGGTACTAAGAAGTTTTAATTTAAACTTCTACCAGGAAATGAAATTTGGGCAAATGCGAATGCTGATAATTAATGAAGACCTCGGAAGAAACGAGGGGATTATGTCCATTATTAATGTGTTATTGACTGATCCGGATATTTCTTTGAGAATCTATTTAGTTATCGTAAAAGGAAATTTTGAAGAATACTTGGAAAATCAATTGGACAAACAAGAAAATCTTGATTACTCTTTTTACCGAATGCTGAAGCACTATGAGGAAAAAAATCAGGGAGAATTAAGTGTCGTTAATCTACATGAATTTAAAAATTTGTTATATACTCCTTATTCAGATCCTTTCTTACCTGTATTCAAAATAGAAAATGACGCTATCAGCTATGAAGGTACAGCCCTGTTTCAAAATGATAAACTAGTTGAAATACTAACAACTTTTGATGATCGTATCTTCCAACTGTTACACAACGATCACTACTTAGCAGTTTTACCGATTCCAAAATTACAAGTTGTTCTCGGTCATGTTAGGTCTAAAACGAAAGTGGATATCAATAAAAGCTTGTCTACAATGACCTATACAGTGAATATAGACTCAAGAATTGAAGAATACCGGGGAGAAAAGCAATTATTTGACCCACAGGATTTAGAAGATTTTAAAAAAGATATCCAATCCAATCTTGAAAAACAAACACAAGAACTAGTAAAAAAGATGCAAGAATTGAATGTGGATCCATTACAGCTAGGCATTCATACATTAAAACCATTCTCAAAACCAATGGATGAAAAAAAATGGATTGAACTTTACAAGAAGATGGACATTAAAATAAAATACAATATTAATATTAATCCTTTGACGGATGCAAATTCAAAAAGGCAAAACCTTTAATTCTTCCTATTGCAATCTCTTTCTCATTAATCGGACGTGCGTCTTCTTCAGCCTGCTTTTCCTTTAACCATTGTTCACGTTCGGCCTTAGGCTTCCGTCCGTGCTTTTTCGGTACCTGCTTCTTTTTCTTTTTGGCGGCTTGGACTCGATCTCTTGCCTCAAAATGTGTGGCATCGAAGGCGACATATTTATCGCTGATACGCCCTTCGTCGATGGCAAGTAGAATTAGTTCATCATGGATCTGTGGAACTACTTACAGCATCAGGTGGAGTATAAGAGGCACCTGATATGATTACATTCTGCTCTCTATACTTCCCTGCATTTGCTCTGTCTATTGAATGCAAGACGATGCCATGCAATTCTTTAATCACTATTTCCGAGAGGGGCTGATCTTGCTGCACTATTTCTTCTGCAACTAAAATAGCTTCCTTATGATTAATAGCTTCTAGGTGCTCTCTCATGGATTTTCCAGCAATAACTATGCCGTCCTCTAGCACCGCTTTCGTTTCATAAACTGTTAGCCTATTTCCTTCAATCGCATTGGAGTGATATGTATTTTTAATTAAAAAGTCTTCTTTCAAGCTACGAATAAGCCCTTTTGAAATTGGTCGTCGTTGATCGACATTCTTTTTTAACAGTGAAAATCGATCCGTTTTTTCTATCACAGCTTACATCCCCTTTATTAAAATAAGGGATATTGTGCAAGAGCTCACTCTTGTACAATATCCCTTCATCGAAAAAGTATAGAAAACCGATTCATCACTGGATATATTTTCAGATGTATTCAACGTCTTCGTATAGCTGCTTCACTACAATTCATTTTCTAAAATTCGATCTATTATTCGTATGATTTCGTTTACAGATATATCTTCTTGTTCGTTTTTAGAGTAAATGGTTAACGGATATATTTCTAAGTCGGCTGTGACTAAATACCATATTACACGAAATCCGCCACTCTTTCCTTTGTTTGCATTTGGATTACTCAATCTGGTTTTATATACGACATTTCCTTTGGTTCTGGGAATTCGGTCCCCATATAATTTACCTTCTTCAAAATCCGCAAAAAGGGAATCGACTAAATCAACCACTACTGGATATTTTCTAGCGATTTTTAAAAGCTCTTTTTCGAACGCTTTAACGCCAAGCACTTTATACTCCATTATTTTTCTTCTAAGCTCTTCCTCACTCGGTTCATCATATCCTTATATGAATGTTTGGGTAGCTTTCCCTTTCTCATTTGGTCTACTTCTTTTATAGATTCTGTCAGTATTTTTTTACTATCTGCCTGATTGTCTTTTAAAATGGCCATTTCATTTTCCTCCTTCTCATCCACACATACCACATCCTTTCAGATTATGTATATGTGTAAGTATGTAATGAGCATGATGATTTAAACATCGTTTTACTTTATTTTAAAAATAAGGGATATCACACAAGAGGTTCTCTTGTACAATATCCCTTACATCTTATTACACCTTAATCTCATAATGGAGACGGTGGGAGTCGAACCCACGTCCAAAGGCTCTGCTACTTCAGCGTCTACGCGTGTAGATTGATCATTTGGTTTCGCGCAAGCATTATGCCATCAATCAGGGCTTCCTGTGCGCTATTCCGGGAATCTCTTATGACAGCCTCAGAATGCAGATGTCATCGTAGCTCACTATAAGTGAACCTTACGCCTCCACATGAGCGATGGAAACGGAAGGTAGATTCAACAGCTTATGCTGCGAATGCTAGGTTGTTGTTTGTTTTGCCAGTTATTATTAACTGTCGTTTCTGACGGAGACGATCCCTCCGACGCGCGGCTCAAGCCCAGACCACCCCTGTCGAATCCGTAACGTCCCCGAAGGAAAGTCCGGAACCCAGGCCCGTTTCACTTAAAACGGCGGGTCGTACTTGATACTTCATCTAGTATACAATAATTCAGCTGAAATATCAATCTTGTTGATTGGCTTTGAAAGCTCGTTGCATATCGCGCTTATGCTCTTTTTCTTTCAAGTCTTGGCGCTTATCATAGAGTTTCTTCCCTTTACCTACACCGATTAATACTTTGGCGAAGCCGTTTTTAATATACATTTTCAATGGGATGATCGAATAGCCTTGCTCTTTCATCGTGCCTGTGAGTGAAGCAATCTGTTTTTTGTGCAACAGTAATTTCCGCACGCGGACAGGATCATGGTTATGAATATTTCCCTGTTCATACGGGCTAATGTGCATATTCGACAACCATGCTTCGTTATTACGGATCAATATAAATGCATCGCGCAACTGGACTTTCCCTTTGCGGATCGATTTAATTTCCGTTCCTTTTAACACGATTCCCGCTTCAATCGTTTCTTCAATTGCGTAATCAAAATTCGCCTTTTTATTGACGGCGAGTACTTTACCGGTTCCCTTGGCCATGCAACTTCCTCCCTGACGGAAGACCGGAGACAAGCTCCAGTCTTATTTTTTCTTTGGACGTTTCTTAGATTTCTTTGGCATTCCTTCATAAAACTTCTTCTTTGGTTTCTCGTATTTTTTATTGCGCTTGTCGCTGGAACTTTTCGCTCCGCCACCCGCACTGGATTTCTTACCAGAACCTTGCGCTTGGCCTCTTCCTCTACCAGCACCTTGGCCTCGGCTCTTACCTCTGCTAGCTTGAATCACTTTTGGTGACTCTTTACGAGAGCCTCTGAAGTTTTCTTTCATTCCGACGATTTCGAAGTCGACTGATTGCTCTTCTGGTTTCACAGAAGTCACACGCACTTTTACTTCGTCTCCAATCCGGTATTGTTTCGCTGTACGTTCGCCGATCATCATCATTTGGCGATCATCAAAGCGATAGTAGTCGTCGTTCATGTTTTTGACATGCACTAGTCCTTCTACCGTGTTCTCTAGCTCTACAAAGATTCCGAAGTTCGTAACAGAAGAAATGACTCCTTCAAACTCTTCCCCTACTTTGTCGAGCATAAACTGCGCTTTCTTCAGTGCGTTCGTATCACGTTCTGCATCTACTGCACGGCGTTCACGTTCAGACGTATGTCGAGCAATCTCAGGCAGTGTAGCAGACCAATGGGCAACCGTTTGAGCCGATGTGTCTTTATTGAATAAATACGTGCGGATCAGACGGTGAACGATTAAATCTGGGTATCTTCTGATCGGTGCAGTGAAGTGCGTATAATATTTCGTTGACAATCCGAAGTGACCGATACTGTCTTGGAAGTATTTCGCTTGTTGCATCGAACGTAATAACATCGTCGAGATGAGCGATTGTTCTGGCATTCCTTCGATCGATTCAACGATTTCTTGTAATGCACCTGAATCGACTTGTTTGCCTGTTCCCTTGACGACGATTCCGAATGTTGTCAGGAACTCGAAGAAGCGTTGTAGTTTCTCTTCTTTTGGATCTTCGTGAATTCGGTATAAGAACGGTACTTTCATGCGGTCGAAGTGCTCTGCAACGGTTTCGTTGGCAGCTAGCATAAATTCCTCGATCAAGCGTTCAGATACTGTACGCTCCACAATGACTACGTCTGTCGGCCAGCCGTTTTCATCTACTAGAATTTTGGATTCTTTGAAGTCGAAATCGATGGCACCACGATCTTGACGTTTCTTGCGGAAAATGCTCGCTAGTTTCGCCATATCGTTTAACATCGGTACGATTTCTTCGTATTTCTTTGATAGTTCTTCGTCTTGATGCTCGATAATTTGGTACACGTCATCGTATGTCATACGGTAATTCGAGTTGATGACACTTGGATAAATGGCATGATCAATGACTTTACCGTTCGAATCGACTTTCATTTCGCACGTCAACGTCAAGCGGTCTTCTCCAGGATTGATGGAACAAATTCCGTTAGACAAGCGATGCGGTAACATCGGTATCACGCGGTCTGTCAAATAGACACTCGTTCCACGGTCTGCCGCTTCTACGTCCATCGGAGAATTCTCCGTGACATAGTAGCTCACGTCTGAGATATGGACAAATAGACGATAGGATCCATTGTCTTCTTTGAAGACGGAAATCGCGTCATCCAAGTCTTTTGCGTCGGCACCGTCAATCGTCATCGTCAATTCATTACGTAAGTCTTTACGGCCTTCGAAGTCTTCTGGCTGAACGGTCGTCGGTACACTTGTCGCGTGTTCCATGACGTTCTCAGGGAATTCGATCGCAATGCCATGTTTGTGAATGATCGATAGGATGTCTACACCTGGGTCATTTTTATGGCCAAGAATCTTTGTGATCATACCAGTTGCTTTGTTTTCATCGCTTGGCCAGTTCGTAATTTCAGCAATTACTTTCTGACCTTCTACCGCTTCTAGTGAATGACCTTTTTCGATGTAGAGGTCCATCGGCAATTTCTTGTCGTCCGGTAAGACGAAACCATATCCTTCATGTGCTTGATACGTTCCGACGACTTGTGTCGTTTTACGCTCGACGACTTTCGTGACAACCCCTTCGCGACGATCTCCAAATGAGTCGTCTGATACGCGTACGAAGACGATATCGCCATTCATTGCGCTGTTGACTTCATGGGGTGGGATGAAGACATCATCGCCTTCTACTTCCTCTGGTACTACGAAGCCGAAGCCTTTTGCATGACCAATGAATTTACCGCGAAGTAGATTCATTTGTTCAGGCAGGCCGTAGCGGTTATTGCGTGAACGCACGATTTTCCCGCTCTGTTCTAATTGTACGAGCATTTTTACTAAGTCTTTAAATTCGTCCGCTTGTTCTAAGCCGAGTGCTTCTTGTATCTCGTGCACAGTGGACGGTATATAGGATTTTTCTTTTAATAAAGACATAACCCGTTCTTGTAACTCTTTTATATTTGGTTCCAAAAAAACCATCTCCTCCTTTTGTTCCTTTAGTTATATCTTCCCCTAATTTCACTCTTGCCAATCAAGGGATTCTAAAAAATGTAGTATATTTTCGTGAAGTTGTGCTTTTTCGGGACCTAGTGTAATGACATGTCCCGATTCTTCGTACCATTGTAGTTCTTTTTCTGTAGATTCAGCTTCGTCATAGATGATTTGTGCGGAATTCGGGTCGATTACATCGTCGTGACGCGATTGAACAACGAGTAATGGTGTGTAGATGCAGTCGACTTGGTCGCGTACGCCTTGGACCATGGATTGCAAACCGTCTAAACCTGGCATGGACTTCGTTTTCAAGTCGTCCATTTCTACTTTGATTTGCTCGTCTGATAGGCCCGCGATTTTTTTGTAGTCTCGTGCATATTTCAGCACGCCTGACCACATCAAGTCGGTCGTTTTCATCGTCATCGGTGCGCACATCGTCACGATGCCTTTTAGCGGAAATTGCGCTGCAAGCTTTAGTGAAAATACACCACCAAGCGATAATCCCGCCACAGCAATCTCTTCATATCCTGCCTCTTTTAGCTCATTATATGCATCCAGTACATCTTGCCACCACTGGTCAGGATTTGTCTCGATCAATTCTTCAGGCGGCACGCCATGACCGCGGTAATGTGGTGCCAATGAAGTGTAATTATGTTTTTCAAGGAAGCGGCCGAGCATCCGCACATCCGCGGATGTTCCTGTAAAACCATGCAATAGTAATACCGCACGTTTTCCATGTTGAAAGAAGAATGGTTTCGGTTGGGCAATTCGCATGTATTTCGTTCCTTTCTACGAAAAGCGCCTGACCGTTCAAACATGGTCAGGCGCTTGCATTTTATATTTTCATGATCGCAATGGTTAGGACAAAAAATAGGACGGATAAGACGATGGTCGCTCTTTGTAGAACGAGGTCTAATCCACGTGCTTTTTGTTTTCCGAAAAGTTGCTCTGCGCCTCCGGAGATGGCCCCTGACAGTCCCGCACTCTTACCGGATTGCAATAAAACGACTACTATTAATGCTATAGCTACGACTATCAGCGATGCTGTTAGAACGGCATGCATGTTTTCCACCTCCAAAAATAGCAAGTTACAACATTTCTATTCTACCAAAGCAAGTCTCTCGGCACAACCTTTTGTTACAAATTATGCCGATTGACCAGTAATAGATGCTATTATTTATTCAAATTATAGAATGTCTCTTTGCCTAGGTACTGCGCTGTTTCAAACAATTGATCTTCGATACGAAGCAATTGATTGTATTTCGCGACACGATCCGAACGAGAAGGTGCACCCGTTTTGATTTGGCCAGCGTTTGTAGCGACTGCGATGTCTGCAATCGTGACGTCTTCTGATTCACCTGAACGGTGAGAAATAACTGCAGTGTAGCCTGCGCGTTTCGCCATTTCAATTGCATCGAATGTTTCAGTCAATGTACCGATCTGGTTCACTTTGATCAGAATCGAGTTACTGATGCCTTCTTTGATTCCACGTGATAATTTGTCTGTGTTTGTCACGAATAGATCGTCACCCACTAGTTGAACTTTACTGCCAAGACGTTCTGTCAATAACTTGTGGCCAGCCCAGTCGTTCTCGTCCAAACCGTCTTCGATCGACACGATTGGGTACTTTTCGCAAAGCTCTTCATACCAAGCAACCATTTCTTCAGATGTTTTACGAATATCTTCACCTGCAAGGTAGTAGTTGTTTTGATCTTGATCGTAGAACTCAGAAGAAGCTACGTCCATCGCAAGCAAGATGTCTTCGCCCGCTTTGTACCCTGCTTTTTCAATTGCTTCGATAATCGTAGAAAGTGCTTCTTCGTTAGAAGCTAAGTTCGGAGCAAATCCGCCTTCGTCTCCAACTGCTGTGTTCAAGCCTTTACCGTGAAGAACGGATTTCAGGCTGTGGAATATTTCCGTACCCATGCGAAGTGCATGACGGAAAGATTCTGCGCCAACTGGCATTATCATGAATTCTTGGATGTCGACGTTGTTATCTGCGTGCTCTCCACCGTTTAAGATGTTCATCATCGGTACCGGCAATTGCTTCGCGTTGAATCCGCCAAGGTACTGGTACAATGGAACGTCCAAGTAATCTGCTGCTGCGTGTGCAACTGCCATGGATACACCTAGGATTGCGTTGGCACCAAGCTTGCCTTTATTGTCGGTACCGTCTAATTCGATCAATGCTCTGTCGATCACGACTTGATCCAACACTGAATAGTTTTCTTCTAGTTCAGAAGAGATCACTTCATTGACGTGATCTACTGCTTTCAATACGCCTTTACCGTTATAACGATTTTCGTCGCCGTCACGTAGTTCTACCGCTTCATACTCCCCAGTAGATGCACCGGATGGTACGATGGCACGTCCAAAGGCACCGCTTTCTGTGAATACTTCTACTTCTACAGTTGGATTGCCTCGTGAATCCAATACTTCTCTAGCTTGAATGTGGGTAATGATTGGCATGAAAATCTCTCCTTAGAATAATGGTTTTCCGGTCATTTCAACCGGTTGTGGAATACCTAACATTTTCAACATTGTCGGTGCCAAATCTGCCAGAATACCGTCTGTACGCAGCACTACATCTGGATTCGTGACGATGACAGGTACAGGATTCGTCGTGTGCGCTGTCATCGGTTGTCCACCGATGGTAGTGACTTCATCTGCATTACCGTGATCCGCTGTGATGATAGCCGATCCGCCTTTTGCAGATAAGGCGTCAATGATTCGGCCTAAACACGTATCGACCGTTTCAATTGCTTTAACAGTTGGCTCTAGCATTCCGCTATGGCCAACCATATCCGGATTCGCGAAGTTCAGAATGATCGCATCTTGTCGTTCCGCTTCGATTTCCGCAACTAACGCATCTGTTACTTCGTATGCGCTCATCTCCGGTTTCAAATCATACGTCGCGACTTTCGGAGAATTGATCAGAATACGCGTTTCGCCTTCAAACGTCTCTTCGCGTCCGCCACTCATAAAGAACGTCACATGCGGATACTTTTCCGTTTCCGCAATACGCAACTGACGCTTGCCTTGGTCTTCAAGCACTTCACCGATTGTTTTGGTTAGATTGACATTATGAAATACAATGTCTGCTACTACATCATCATTATAATGCGTAAAGCCGACAAAATGTAAGTCCGTAAAATTTTTCACGCCTCGATCGAAGCCATCAAAGTCCGGTTGCGTGATCGCACGTGACATTTGAATCGCACGGTCTGGACGGAAATTGAAGAAAACGACTGCATCCCCGTTTTCGATCGTCGCTACCGGTTTGCCATCTTGTTGAATGACAAACGGCTCGACAAACTCATCATGTATTTCTTCGGCATACGAAGCGCGGACTCCTTCTTCTGCTGAATCACAATGAGGTCCAATTCCGTAGACCATGGCATCATACGTTTTCTGTACGCGTTCCCAGCGCTTGTCGCGGTCCATCGCAAAGTATCTGCCGGACACTGTTGCGATCTGGCCGACACCGACTTCTTCCATTACATCTTCTGTCCGTTTGATGTAAGGAAGAGCCGTCGTCGGGCCCACGTCGCGTCCATCCAAGAATGCATGCAAGTAGACACGTTCTACGCCATGCTCTTTCGCCATTTTCAATAAAGCGAATAAATGTTCATAATGACTGTGAACACCGCCGTCTGATAGTAGACCCATCACGTGAAGTGCAGAGCCTTTCGTTTTGACATGCGCCATCGTTTCCAGCAATGTCGCGTTCTCAAAGAACTCGCCTTCACGAATCGACTTGTTGATGCGCGTCAAGCTCTGATAGACGATACGTCCCGCACCAATATTTAAGTGACCTACTTCAGAGTTCCCCATTTGTCCTTCTGGTAACCCTACTGCTTCTCCACACGCCGTCAACGTTGCGTGAGGATAGTTCTCCCACAGCAAATCAAAGTTCGGAATGTTGGCGTGTGCTACCGCGTTGCCGTACGTTTCATCTCGTAAGCCGAAGCCGTCCAAGATAATTAACGCGACCGGTTTATTCCCCATGAGTTCCAGCCTCCACTAATTTTACGAATGCTGTCGGATCAAGACTTGCTCCTCCAACTAACGCACCGTCGATATTGTCCTTGCTGAGTAATTCAGTAATATTTTCAGGTTTTACACTACCACCGTATTGAATACGAACGGCATTGGCTACGTCTGCTGTATACAGTGTTTCGACTTTATGACGGATCGCTGCACATACTTCATTGGCATCGTCGGCTGTTGCGGTTTTGCCTGTGCCGATCGCCCAGATAGGTTCGTACGCAATAACAGCTTGTTTCGCTTGTTCCGCTGGCACGCCTAGAAACGCTTTTTCTACTTGTGCTGAGACAATCGAAACCGTTTCAAGTGCTTCGCGTTGTTCCAACGATTCTCCTACACACACGATGGGTACGAGGTGATGGTTGAACGCTGCGAGTACTTTTTTATTTACGGTATCGTCCGTTTCATTGAAATACTGACGACGTTCGGAATGTCCAAGAATGACATACTGTACGCCTAAGTCTTCGAGCATAGCTGGGCTGATTTCGCCCGTGAATGCTCCTTCGTCAGTATCATGCATCGTTTGAGCGCCTACTTTGATCGCAGTCGTTTCAAAACGTTGTAGTAAACCGTTCAGATACAATGCCGGTGGGCAAATGACTGCTTCGACTTGATCTGACACCGTGAGTTGTTCTTTAATGTGTTCCGCAAAATCTGCAGCTTCACCAGATAATTTAAACATTTTCCAGTTGCCCGCGATGATTCGTTTTCGCAAAAGAATTCCTCCTTATTCTCGATCTTGTAGTACAGCGACGCCCGGTAATTCTTTGCCTTCCATGAATTCGAGTGACGCGCCGCCACCTGTAGATACATGATCCATTTGATCCGCTACTTCAAACTTTTCTACTGCCGCTGCGGAGTCTCCTCCACCAATCACGGTATAAGCAGTCGTTTCTGCCATTGCGTCCGCCACGGTTTTCGTTCCGTTTGCGAATGATTCCATTTCGAATACACCCATCGGTCCGTTCCAAATGACAAACTTCGAGTCTTTAATGACTTGCTCATAACGCGCTGCTGTTTCTGGTCCGATATCTAGACCCATCCAACCTTCTGTAATCGCATCGACTGCAACCGTTTGTGTTTCTGCATCCGCTGCAAACTGATTCGCCACGACTGCATCTGTCGGCAAGTATAGATTCACGGCCTTTTGCTTCGCCTTTTCAATGAACGACTTCGCCAATTCTACTTTATCTTCCTCTACTAATGAATCTCCCGTTTCGTGACCTTGTGCGCGTGTGAATGTATACGACAATCCGCCACCAATCAACAAGTTATCTACTTTATCCAGTAAATTGTCAATTACGCCGATTTTGTCTTTTACTTTCGCACCGCCAATAATCGCTGTGAACGGACGATCCGGATGAGACAAGGCTTTTCCGAGAACATCTAATTCTTTCTCAAGCAGGAAGCCTAGAACGCCTGGTATGTACTCTGCAATGCCTGCAGTGGAAGAATGTGCGCGGTGCGCTGTTCCGAATGCATCATTGACAAAGACGTCTGCAAGAGCAGCAAATTGCTTCGATAATTCCGCGTCATTCTTCTCTTCGCCTGGATTAAAGCGAACGTTTTCCAGCAAGATCACGTCGCCGTCTTTCATGTCTGCAATCGCTTTTTCTACTTCTTCACCAATCGATGAATCGAGTTTTTTCACAGGCTTACCAAGAAGCTCAGACAATTGATTGCCAGCAGGTGTCAAGCGCATGTCTTCCTTCACTTCACCTTTAGGTCGTCCTAAATGGCTAGCTAAAATAACCTTTGCCCCTGCGTTCGTCATATAGTTAATTGTTGGTAAAGCTGCTTTAATGCGTGTATCATCCGTTACCTTTCCCTCTTCCATCGGTACGTTGAAATCCACGCGACAAAATACGCGTTGGCCCTTCAATTGAATATCTCTGATCGTCTTTTTCATGTTCATTCCGTAAGTCCTCCTTGGCTTCAATACAAAAAGAGGAACGGGGTTCTCCGTTCCTCTCACCCATATTTATTCATTATAATCGGTTACATGTGGAATGGCTACGATTTATAACAGAATTGATGGTTTTATCGAATTATAGGCCTTGTTCGTTCATATATCGTGCAAGATCGATACAACGAGCGGAGTAACCAGATTCATTATCATACCAAGAAACGACTTTCACCATATTATCTTCCATCACCATAGTAGACAAACCATCTACTGTGGAAGAAGCTGTGTTGCCATTGTAGTCAACAGATACTAATGGTAAGTCACTGAAGAACAGCAGTCCTTTTAAATCGCCTTCAGCTGCTTTCTTGAATGCTTGGTTTACCTCTTCTACTGTGACGTCTTTTTCTAATTCCGTCACAAAGTCCACAAGTGATACGTTTGGAGTTGGCACGCGTACAGCCATTCCATCTAGTTTTCCTTTCAGTTCAGGAATTACTTTCGTTACAGCAGAAGCCGCACCCGTCGTCGTCGGAATCATCGATACACCCGCCGCACGCGCACGTCGGTAATCGGAATGTGGTAGATCGAGAATCTTCTGGTCGTTCGTATACGAGTGAATGGTTGTCATCATACCGCGCTTAATGCCGAATGAATCGTTCAACACTTTTACGACAGGCGCTAAACAGTTCGTCGTACAAGACGCGTTCGACACGATGTGATCATTCGCCGCGTCATACGTTCCTTCATTAACCCCCATTACAAGCGTCGTCATATCGCCTTGCGCTGGAGCCGACAAAATGACTTTCTTCGCGCCTGCATCGAGGTGCTTTTGCAATCCTTCTTTTGAGCGGAAGACACCTGTACAATCGATGACGATATCTACGCCTAGGTCTTTCCACGGTAGGTTCGCAGGATCTTTTTCTGCAAACACGCTAATCTTTTTATCATTTACAGTGATTGAAGACTCATCCGATTGTACATCTGCGTCGAAAATGCCGTGTACGGAATCATATTTCAATAAATGAGCCAACATCGCAGCATCCGCTAAATCATTGATGGCCACGACTTCCATATCTTCTGCTGCAAATGCTTCGCGAAGTACCAATCGTCCAATTCGTCCAAATCCATTAATCGCTATTTTCACTGCCATACTAAATCGCCTCCGTTAAAGTAGTTGTATCATTTCGCCTTCTAGGCATGGTCTCTGCATTTTTACATAAGCGACAGCATATTCTGTGCTGCCCCTTCATCTGTTATCAAAATAGTTTGGGACGGTGCACTCGCCAAATACGACAGCAATGCTTCCGCTTTACTCGCTCCGCCAGCTACTGTGAACACGAGCGGCACGTCTTGCAATTGCTCCATTTGAATCCCAACTGTTCGGATCCGATGGACAATCTCACCTTGCTGATTGAAATAAAAGCCGAATGCTTCACCTTTTGCTTGCTGATCCCGTAGAATTTGTTGTTCTTCTTCGGAAGAGTTTCGCAATACAGCCATCTTCGTCGCATCCCCGACACCGTGAATGACGCAATCGGTGCGACTATATAACGCCAACATCTCTTTCGCAGCAGGCTCATGCTGGAATACCGCATGCGCTACTTCACTTAGAGTATCTGGATAATAAAATGCTTTATACGTGGCTTGACATGATTCGGCAAACGAAGCAGCAATCATATTCGCCTGCAACCCCACTTCTTCTCCAACGCCACCTCTTGCTGCAATGAATTGCACATTCGGCAATTCATCTTGCTGCATAAATGATGGAATCGCGGCTACTGAACTGCCACCAGTTACAGCGACAATTTCATTGCCCTTAATGCGTGAACGAAATTGTTTCGCCGCTTGCATACCGAGTAGCTTTTTCGTCAAAGCTGAGTCATCAGAATTCCCTTCCACCACATGTACTTTCAGAATACCGAGACGCTCCGCCAACTCATTCGCAAGTTGTCGTCTACCCGATTTCTCTTCCATCGTATCATGCAATACAAAGAGCACTTCTATACCTTTTTTAGTAGTCGATACGCCTTCTTTCGCAATATGCACCAATTCTTGTTCTTTCATTAAATCAAGCATCGTACGTGTTTCCCTTTCGGAATAGCCGGACATAGAACTAAGTGTTCGTCTGCCGACAGGCCCCGACGCCTTAATCAGTTTCAACATCTGATAGCGTTGCTCGATCAACAGCGGAAGTTCAGGTACAAGTGCGAGTTGCGCTTCGTAAAATGATAAGTTCACTCACATCACTCTTTTCAAGTGGGTTATATTTGGTCCCTACTGATTATTCTTGTCCCACCTAGTGTAAAAAAATACTATACATGAAGTATAGCATGTTCAGAAACGAAACACAATAAGAAAGCGTTTTCACTGTTCAATTAATTGCAAAACATCGATATAACCGATATTTCCATATGTTAACACCTGTCCTTCGTGCTCAATAACCGGGATCATCAGCATGTATTTCTCGTGGATTTCGTCATCTTCTTCTATATTAATTGTCTGCCACTCAAGTGGATAGTCTTCTGCAACCAAGTGAAGCATTCGTTCCGCTTCTTCGCATAGCTCACAGTTAGGTTTTGTGTAAAATTGAATTTTCATTGGTGGATCACCTCGTTTTTACTTATGATGGCATGGAATGGGTTGTTTTTCTAGGGATTTGCATTTTTTTGTGTGGTTGGGTGGTTGGGTAGGTTATGAGCGGTTGTGGGGGTGGATTGAGCGGTTGGCTTGGGGGTATGAGCGGTTGGCGTGAGGGTATGAGCGGTTACGGGGTTGCATAGAGCGGATAACCTGGAACTATGAGCGGTTGGAGGTCGCGATAGAGCGGATCACGCTGCTTATAGAGCGCTAGCCGGATGGTATAGAGCGGATTGCTAGATTTATTGAGCGAAAACATTGAAGCCAAAGATTAGATGGCGCGACAGATACAATGCGGGAAAACAAACTATCATGCCGCGGGATTAGAGCGGATACAGGGTTGCATAGAGCGGACAAAATGGAATTATGAGCGGATGTAGGTCGCGATAGAGCGAATCACGCTACGTATAGAGCGGTAGCGAAGCGACATTGAGCGGATAGCGCGATACATTGAGCGCCTCCTCCCACCACAGTAACTGCGTAAAGATTAGATGGCGCGACAGATACAATGTGAGGAGATACACTGTCACGCCGCGAGATTAGAGCGGATACGGGGTTGCATAGAGCGGATATCTTGGAATTATGAGCGGTTATGGGGCGCGATAGAGCGGATTGCGCTACGTATAGAGCGGTAGCGAAGCGACATTGAGCGGATAGCGCGATACATTGAGCGCCTCCCTCCGCCACAGTAACTGCGTAAAGATTAGATGGCGCGACAGATACAATGTGAGGAGATACACTGTCACGCCGCGAGATTAGAGCGGATATGGGGTTGCATAGAGCGGACAACGTGGAACTATGAGCGGTTGGGGGGCGCAATAGAGCGGATTACGCTACGTATAGAGCGGTAGCGAAGCAACATTGAGCGGATAGCGTGATACATTGAGCGCCTCCCTCCACCACATTAACTGCGTAAAGATAAATAGCGCGGCAGATACAATGGAGGAAGATGAGCTGTCATATCGCGGAACTTCATACAGTACTCAACCTAAAAAAAGTGACAATAACTCAAAATTCGAGTCATTGTCACTTTCCTGCGAAGCAAGCCATTACCAACTTCGGCCTGCTCCGCCTCCACCACCGGAACCACCGCCGCCGAAGCCTCCAAAGCCTCCGCCGCTACTTCCACCTCCGAAGCCGCCGCCACCGGAGCTAGGGAAAAATATCGGTCCCACGCTAGATCGGCCACGTGGACCGCCACCTCCGCCTCTTCCTCCGCCGCCGAAAAAGACGCGGAAGAGTATATAGAGAACGATAATCACGAAAATAAATGATGGCATGCCTACATCTTCTTCACCTTGCTCGGGGTATACGACTGGCAACTCATCGCCTTCTAGTCCGTATTCTGCAGCTATTTCATTATAGAATGCTTTGTACGTTTCTATAATCGCGAGGTCTGGCCGTTCAGGTTCCTGTTTTTGTACAGGTTTTAAATAGGGAATCGCGAGTTCATCAATATAACGTCCCACTTTTCCGTCAGGAAGTGCTCCTTCCAAACCGTAGCCAGTGGCTAAATAAAATTCACGATTGATACCTGCCGCTTCATCTTTTTCTGTGGAAACGACGAGCAATGCGCCGTTGTCCATTTCTTTATCGCCTAATTGTAATTCACGAAGCACCCGAAGCGCATAGTCCTCAACCGGTTCGCCTTCAAGTGAATAGACTGTACGAACAGCGAGTTCTGCTTTCGTTGCTGCTTGCAGGCGTATGCCGTATTCTTCGATCTCCGCTTCTTGGGTGGGTGATAAAATGTCCGCGTCATCCACGACCACATCTGTAATTGCATGAACGGTCGTAGTACCAGTAAGGGCCACTAGTAGGGCTACGATGAACATGCAGACGCGGTTCATCACTTCGCGTCATCCCCAAAATCGACTGATGGCGGTTGTTGCGCCCCTTCGACCGCTTTGAAGTATTCTTTTTCGTCGAATCCGAAGATCGAAGCAACGATTTTACCTGGGAATCGTTTAACGGTTCTGTTAAAAACCGACACGACGTCGTTATAATCTTTACGCGCAACGGCGATACGATTTTCTGTACCTGCTAATTCATCCATTAACTGTTGGAAGTTTTGGTTCGCTTTTAGGTCAGGATAATTTTCCACTACTACTAATAAACGACTTAACGCGCTCGATAGTTCTGAATCAGCTGCTGCTAGTTCTTCAGGACCTTGTGCCCCAGCCATTTTACTACGAGCGTTCGCAATGTTTTCAAGCACCTCTTTTTCATGTGAGGCATACCCTTTCACCGTATTGACTAAGTTCGGAATTAAATCTACTCTACGTTGTAATTGCGTTTCGATCTGCGCGTACGACTGGTCGACATCTTCTTCTAAGTTCACTAACTTGTTGTAAGAAGGGACGATCATAATCGCCGCGATAATTACTAACACGATAATGGCTATAAGCGGGCCAGAAAATTTCTTCATCGATCACTACTCCTCTCGTCATCTCATTAGTATGTACTTACCCTACTTCTTTCACTCACCAAACTTCCCGTGGCGATATTTTTAACGTGAGTTGTTGGGTCTATGTCCAGTTTACTTCCTATATATAAGCATAAACTACATACAATATGACACATCTATTCGATTCAATGTGCTTCTAGATAAAATCTGCGACAATATTTTCACTAACTACTTTACAGAAATTTTTGAGTGGGCTATACTATTAAAAGTTGCGCTAGGGAAACAATATAGTCCTAATCATGCATTAGAGTTGCATAAGGGAAACTATTGTTTTATATTATTACTTATAAAAAAAACTATACTGCTACTTGATTAAAATAAAAGTTGTATTCTTTTTATCTGAAAGTTGCACTAAGGAAAGAAAAGAGGAGGAAACTGGATGATAGATCCGATCACGGTCAATAATATAAGTGTTTCGTATGACGGTAATGAAGTTGTAAAAGATGTTTCGTTTTCATTTGGAGCCGGTAGTTTGATCGGTGTTCTCGGACCCAATGGTGCGGGTAAATCAACATTGATGAAAGCTATGCTTGGCTTAATTCATAAAGATCATGGGAATGTGAAATTCGGTAGTAAGACGGTGGATTCTATGCGTAAGCAGATCGCTTATGTTCCTCAGCGTTCAAATATCGATTGGAACTTCCCGATCATTGTAAAAGATACGGTCTTGCTTGGCACGTATCCTAAAGTCGGCTTGCTAAGACGTCCGCGTAAAGCAGATAAAGAATGGGCGATGGAGTGTTTAAAGCAAGTAGGTATGGAAAGCTTCGCCAATCGCCAAATTGGTGAATTATCAGGTGGCCAGCAGCAACGAGTGTTCCTTGCACGTGCGCTAGCCCAAAAAGCGGATTACTTCTTTCTGGATGAACCATTCGTTGGAATTGACGTATCCAGTGAAGAAATCATTATTGGGATTTTACGCGAAATGCGAGCGGCTGGCAAAGTGATTTTCGTCGTTCACCATGACTTATCAAAAGTAAAAAAATATTTCGATGGGTTGGTTCTCATTAATAAAGAGTTAATTGATGCAGGCCCGACTAGTAAAGTATTCCAGTCAGAAAATATGGCGAAAGCATACAATCGTGAATTTATGATCGACGGCTTGGAGGTTTCTATGTAATGGAGTTTATTCAAGACTTAATGACGTACAGTTTCTTACAAAAAGCCTTGATTACGTCGATCATGGTCGGCATCATTTGTGGAGTCATTGGTAGTTTCATCGTTCTCCGCGGTATGGCTTTGATGGGCGATGCGATTTCCCACGCGGTTCTACCGGGTGTTGCCATTTCTTATATGCTTGGCATTAATTATTTCTACGGCGCAGTATTTACGGGTGTTCTGACAGCATTCAGTATCGGCGCCATATCTCAAAATAGTCGAATCAAAAATGACTCTTCTATCGGGATTGTATTTTCAGCGTTTTTCGCTCTCGGGATTATTTTAATTACACAAGCAAAAAGCGCGACAGACTTAACGCAGATTTTATTCGGTAATGTGTTGTCTGTCCGCAGTTCTGATATGTGGCTGACGTTGATTATCGGTGCCATCGTTATTGTAGTCGTTGTGTTGTTCTTTAAAGAACTTCTCGTTTCTAGTTTTGACGAAACAATGGCTGCGGCTTACGGTTTGAAAACGCGTCTAATTCACTACGCGATTATGTTTTTATTGACATTGGTTACAGTCGCTTCATTACAAACTGTTGGCGTGATTCTCGTTGTCTCTTTATTGATCACACCTGCTTCCACAGCGTATCTGTTAACGAATCGCTTATCGATCATGGTCGTATTAGCAGCATTTTTCGGTGCTGTATCCTCCATTACCGGCCTGTATTTCAGTTTCTTGTACAACATGCCATCCGGACCCGTGATTGCTTTAGCCGCGACAGCCATTTTCGTCCTGGCATTTTTATTCTCACCTAAGCAAGGCGTTGTCGTTGGTATGTTCCGCAAGAAAATGAAACGTAAATCGATTTCAAGCGCAACTGAGTAAGGGACCAACCGCTACAGCGGTACTATAAATTCATTAACCATAAAGGAGTAGAATGTATTACATGAAAAACTTAGCAAAATGGCTAACGTTGTCATTGCTCGCCGTGTTTATGTTGGCGGCATGCGGTAATGACGATGAAGGCAACAAGACAGAAGGTACGGGCGACGGTGACAAAGTAGCCGAAACAGGCGACAAGCTAAAAGTGGTAACGTCATTTACTATCATTGCGGATATGGCACGTGAAATCGGTGGGGACTACGTTGATGTGTATAACTTAGTACCAACGGGAACAGATCCTCACGAATATGAGCCGTTACCAAATGATATTAAAGCCGCAACTGACGCAGACGTATTATTTTACAACGGGTTAAACCTGGAAGGCGGAGAAAACGGCTGGTTTTTCAGAATGATGGACTCCGTTGGACAGAAAGAGGAGAACATTTATAGCTTGACTGAAGAAATAGAGCCGAAATATATTGGCGGAGAAGACGGCACAGATGAGGAAATCAACCCACATGCGTTTATCGATCCAGCTGTTGGCGTGAAGATGGCTGAAGCTATGCGGGATGTATTGATTGATAAACACCCGACAGATGGCGACAAGATCAAAGAGCAAGGCGACAAGTACGTACAACGTCTACAAGAGCTCGATGATGACTTCGCAGAGCGTCTTTCTACAATACCTGAAGAAAACCGCGTGCTCATAACAAGTGAACGTGCATTCCAATACTTGAATGACCACTATGGCTTGAAAGAAGCGTTTATCTGGGAAATTGATACAGAAGAAAATGGTTCTCCTAAACAAATCAAGGAACTCATTGGCTTTATCAAAGAACATAAAGTACCTGTGTTATTCGTGGAATCTAACGTAGATCCTCGTCCAATGGAAACTGTCTCCAATGAGACTGGCGTTCCGATTGCCGAAAAGCCGATCTACTCCGACGAAATCGGTAATCCTGGTGACGAAGTTGATACGTATGTAAAATACTTGAACTATAATATGGATCTCATTCATGATGAGTTGAGTAAAGAGCGATAAGGGTCTTGGTCAACTAACTGCAAAGCTATGATAAAAAAGAAAGTCACTCTCCTTGTGAATTTCTTTTTTTTACGTAAAGGATATTCAACGAGTTACTATCTTTTTTACTACGCCTAGCACTAATTCGAATTTAAACTTTCCTATATTTGATCAATTCTTTTTATGATAGGAGACATCTGTTGAAATTCCGGATGCAATTGCTCTAACGTATACGCTACATTTAAAATCCTTCCTTCTTTAAATGGCGGGCCTATTATTTGCATTCCGACAGGTAGATTCCCAGTAAAACCACATGGTACACTGACCGCCGGAAGACCTGTTAGATTAAGTGGTTTCGTAAAACGACTACCCTGATCTGAGATATCTACCTCCTTGTTATTGATTGAAGGGTTTTGCCCGACTCTCGGCGGTAAGAGTGGAGTGGTTGGTGATATTAAAACATCCACTGTTTTAAACAAATTAGCAAAATCATTGTTAACTTGATGACGTATTTGTTGCGCTTGCAAATAATCTACTGCTGATGGTAATTCTCCCAACTTTAAGATAAGCCTAAAATCAGCGCTAAAATCCTTCTCTCTTGATAGCAAATTATCGTGATGAACCGTACTCGCTTCAGCTATCATTGTAATAGTGTGTGCATATTCCACGAGAGATAGTGAAGGCATCTTAATGACTTCCACTGTAGCACCTGCTTGTTCTAATGACTGTATGGACTTTTTAACAACCTCTTCGATTCTTGTATCGACATTTTTAAAAAAGTAGTCTTCAATAATCCCTATCTTTAATCCTTTCACAGACCCCGTTAATTGATTGCTATAATCTGTTACAGCACTCTTTACTGACGAAGGATCATTTGCATCATATCCAGTAATCGCTTCCAATAGATAAGCTGCATCCTTTGCATTTTTCGTCAAGGGTCCAATATGGTCTAATGACCAAGCTAGAGGAAATGCTCCGTATTTACTAACCAATCCGAAAGTCGGCTTCAATCCAGTTACACCACAGAAGGCAGCTGGCAAGCGGATCGAACTTCCTGTATCGGTGCCTAATGTCGCGATCGACATGCTGGTTGCAGTAGCAACCGCTGATCCACCACTTGAGCCACCTGGAATCCTCTCTAGATCCCATGGATTTCTACATGTACCGAAATGAGGGTTATCATTGGTTACGCCTCCTGCATATTCATGTAAATTTAGTTTACCAGTAAATATGACACCCTTTTCTTTTAACTTTTCAACTACAGTCGCATTTTCTCGAGGAATGAAATGTCTATGTATGTCAGATCCCATAGTCGTTACTTCATTCGCTATATAGATATTATCTTTAATCGCTATCGGTATGCCATGAAGCGGACCCCGATAGTTTTCCGAAAACACTTCAGCTTCTACTATTTCAGCTTGTTTTAATGCCTTATTTTCAGTGACTTCTATAAATGCATTCACATGTTGATTGACTTTTTTAATTTGTTGTAACACGGCTGAAGTAAGCTCTTTAGGAGAAATTTGTTTACTTTTTATAAGTGGAGCCAATTCTGATATCGTTTTTTCATGGATGTCTTCATTCATAGTTGACACTTCCTACATGATGAGTAAGTGCAATGTCGGACTCTTTTAAATTATATTTTTCAAATCCATTCTTTATTTTTTTAAAGTCTTGCCATTTTACCGTTATGATTCCTAATTCTGTTTGTGTAACATGAATACCCCTCTCAAGCAAAACTTCTTCGATCATTATTTTCATGTCGATTCTCTCCTTAAAGTCTTTTTTTTGTAAAAGTTAAGCTTACACATTATTGCTCTGTCCACATCAATTAAAATAGATACTTGTATGATTATCGAGCACTAATAAAAATACCTTATAAATGGGTATACGTAGTAAACTACTAACCCATTTATAAGGATTTTTTTACTTAATGATGAAACGTAATAGCTTTTGCAATGTGAGTGAGAGAACAACCTCTTCTTCATTACATGCCTACACTATTTCCATTTTTAAAAAATATCAATGATTATACTCAGCATTCAGGAATAATTTCATCTCATTTTATTTACTAACACGCTTGATATCAACAATTTCTATTACTTCGTCAAATCTCGGTTCAAATTCAATATCATTTCGTGCCCCCCAAATATCATCTGGAGTCCACAACGGAATCGTGACAGCTTCTTCATATAAACGGTTTTGAATGTCTTCAAAATTTTGTTGACGTTTCTCTGGATCAAATTCACTAAAGCTAGTCTTTATTTCCTCCAATAAAGCTGGGTCGTTGTGCCAGCGATAGGTTGCAGTTGGTGTGAATAAGAATGACAAATAACTTTCAGCTTCTGTAGATGCTGCAAATGTCATGAATGCCATCTCGTCCATTTTTTGACTACCTAGCCTTTCCATGAAAACACCTGATTCTACTTGTTCAACTGAAATATCCATTCCAAGCTTTTCAAGTTCTCCTGCTATCGCTTGTGTAACTTGGCTATCCATTGGGTACACGCCATTTGTTGTGTTGAAGGTTAGTTTAATATCTTCTGGCTTATATCCGGCTTCGGCAATTAAATCTAGTGCTTTTTCAGGATCATATCCATACCCCGGGACTTCCGTGTAATTAAGATTAATCGGAGTCATCGTTCCAAGTAGTTTCTGGCCTTTTCCGTTCATGACATTTTCAAGTAACATATCTGTGTCAATTGCGTAATTGAGTGCTTGGCGAACTCTTACATCTTCCAATGGACCCTTTTTAAATGTGTTTAACAAGATTTGTGAAGGTCTGCCTGTCAAACCAGAAATGATTTTTGCATTCGAATCAGACTCAACGCGATCGATCGAATCTACAGGAACACCTTTTATTAAATCAACATCATTACTTAGTAGAGCCGATAAGCGTGAACTAAATTCGGGAATAAAACGAACAGTGGCTTCTTTAATTTCTGGTGCACCGTCCCAATATTCTTCATTTGATTCAAACACTAGGTATTCACTCTTTTTCCATTCCTTTAATTTATAAGGTCCTGTACCTATTGGTTTATTAGCTGCTTCTTCTACACCCACTTCTTCTACATAACTAGGTTCAATGAATTGGAAATCAGTGACTGCTCTACTTAAAAATCCAGCCATTGGATCTTTAGTGACAAATTGTACAGTATAATCATCAATAACTTTCAATTCCTCAAGCTCTGATTTCCAGCGACTTCCGTAGATTGATTTGTTAGCCGGGTCTAACATGTAATCAATTGTATATTTAACAGACTCTGCATTAAAAGGGGCACCGTTGTGGAATTTGACATCTTCTCTAAGTTTAAATTCCCAAGTATTCTCATTAATGCTTTTCCATTCAGTTGCTAGTTTTGGAGTAAAGTTGCCTTTCCCATCGTAATCAACTAAACGGTCATATATATTCTTATTAATTGAGAAAACCGAGTAATCTGGTGACATACTCCCCATTAAGGTTGTGGGTTCTGCTGCTACCGCAATGGATATTTTCGTATTGTCAACAGTTTCTCCAGTGTCTATTGAAGATTCATCCGCAGTTCCAGCTGTACAAGCGACTAGTAATGTACTAATAGCGAAAAGTAGTAACAAAGTAAATTTCCGTGAATTACTCATGAAATCTCTCCCTTTAAATTAAAATGGTGTAAATTTATTTAATGTTCCAAAAACAAATTACAAACTGATACTAGTTATCGTAAAACGTAATCATTCATGAAATATAAATTCACGGATTATCTATTAACTAGGAGATTGTAGAGGTTTCCTCACTTTTCATCATTTCTTCCAGTGATGTTTTCACACTACCCATTGATGCCGAATCATTTGGTTACTCATTTTTATTGTAATAATCAAGGGGTCTGTTCAAAAACCTACAAATATTACTTCTTTTCTAGCCATGGTAACATTTCTACTGCTAAAGCTTTTGGTTGCTCTAGTGGAATTAAATGACCACTGTTTTCAATTATTACAAATTCAGCTTTTGGAGCATACTGCAACATTTCTTTTGTACTTTCTAATGGAACAATTATATCGTCTATGCTTGAAACAAATAAATATGGTATGTCTACTTCAGTTAATATTTTACTTCTATCAGGACGGTTCATTGTAGCTTCAGCATGTGCAGCGTAGCGCTCTACTCCATAATCTTCTATCATTTGCTTACGAAGAATCTGAAGATCTTCATTACCTAGATTATCTGGATGAAAAGTGCGATGAGACGCAGCGCTGATCATCTCTTCATATTCGCCTGACAACGCTCGGGCTATCGCTTTTTTGCGAAGTTCTCTTACTTCCTCCTTTTCTGCATTGGCGTTTGTGCCAATTAAAGAAAGGCCCGATATTCTTTCCGGAGCCATCTCTAACATAGCCAGTGCAATGAAACCACCAAATGAATGACCAGCCAAGTGAAACGTTTCAGGTAACGTATTTAGTAATTCTTCAGCTATTTGATTAATGTCAGTCATCGCTGGAACGTCAACTGCATATTTGTTTACCGATGCTGGTAGAGCTTCCATTACACCGCTCCACGCTTGCTTTGTGTTATTTAAGCCAGGTATTAATACAAGATTTTCAACATATTGACTCATCCAATACTCCCCTTTTCCTCTTTTGTACTGCTAATAAATAATAAAGTTAGAGCAATTCACCTTTGATACGGTCAGATTCAACCCAAGCGGCATGTGCGCCAGCAGGTATGCGGTGTGGCAAGATAATACGTGCTACCGGGCCCATTGTAAGATCTTTCGCATCTAGAATAAGACATTCAGAGCGATCTTCATTCATATCTGTGATTAATGTAATCAAGTAGCCATCATCTTCACCTACTGCATTTTCACGACGAGCAATATGTGGTTCACTTCCTAAGCGTCCTTCTCCGTAATCATATGTTTGACTTGTGCCTTCTTTCAAATCATACTTTTTAAGACCGCTTAACCACCAAGGTTTATCAAGACTCAAAACAGAATTATAACTGTAGCGGTACTCTTTCCCAACATAGTCATTACTCACAACAGGAAACTCTGTTACTTCATCGTCAAGAAATTCTTCTTTTGTCTGTCCTGTTTTCAAATTGAATGTCCAACGATACATTTTGTATTTTATGATAGATGCATCAAAATTCTTCTGTACATTAGCGATTGCATCCTCGCCTTGCTTACCTACAACTGGTTTTTTAGGATTAAATGTAACGCAACCTTCCATTATGACACTGTCTCCACTTTCATAACTATTTGAAAGATGATAAATGAAGCAAGGTTTCGCTTCAAACCATTTAATATCTTCACTCGTTCCTAAGCGAGGTATAATACCAAAACGGGCGGGCATATCATCATAAAACGTTACTTTTCTTTCCCCTTTTTCAAGCAATTCAGGGTCAAATATGAACGGCAAGTCATGAAGGATCGAATAATTTTTTGTAACTCCAAGGTCGTGTGGCCAACGAACACCAGGTAGATCAATCGGTACATAATGTTTAAGTTCACTATCAGGACCCACTACTCCGTAATGCATATATGGGTATGTTTCGCTAAAGTTAAAAAACATCATTTCGCCTGTATCATTATCGACTTTATAGTGTGAGCAAATACCATTAGGGGCAACTGTCTTGTTCCACGCATCTGGTTCAAGCATCTCTAACGTAATGGGATCAAGTCGATTTACTTCACTACATTGAGACATCGTCGCAAGTAACTTTCCCGCGTGCGCAATGACATCTGTTCCAGCATTATCTTTCATTGTACGCATGCTTCCCCATCCCTGACGCGTATTTAAATGAGGTTCAAGAATCCCAGCCCACAATGATTTACCGGCAGCCTCCTCAGCCAAAAAACCAGTCGTACGCACAAAACGGTTACGGTATGTCGCTTTACCGTCTTCAAAATGAACTGCATGAAGCATTCCGTCACCATCGAATGGATGATACACCCCCATTGGTGCATGTACTTGATTGTGTCCATTACGAACATAAATCCCTTTTAAATCTTTAGGTATTTCTCCGATAACTTGCAAACTTTCTGACGTCGCCGTGTATTCTTTTCCCACAGAAGTAAAGTGCCCTTGCAATAGTGGGTTCGTTTCGTCCTCAGCAATTGTTAATTTCACTTCATTTTCAACTTTAATCAAATTCATCTTCCTTTCTTTTCTTAAAGTATTTTAGATTAAAAGTGATACTATATTTTTACTATCTTAAATACGTATTTTTACTTTACAATAAGACTTAAAGCAATACGTATTAGATAATCAAAACCATGTGTATGTTGAATCATTTAACTCTTGCTATTTACCTTTAAATTACAGAGCTCTTATTCGTATAAATGACAAGCTACAGAATGTCCATCTTCCATAACTGTAAGACGAGGTGCCTGCGTTTTACATATATCCATACAACTGACACAACGTGTGTGGAATGTACAACCACTCGGTGGGTTAGCTGGACTCGGTACATCCCCTTTCAACATGATACGCTCTCTTTTTTCATCTGGATGTCCAATAGGTTCTGCTGAAAGTAACGCTTGTGTATATGGATGCATTGGCTTATCGTATAAACTTCCTGTATCCGCTAGTTCAACAATTCTGCCTAGGTACATGACTGCAACGCGATCAGTAATATGTTTCACAACACCTAAGTCATGCGATATAAAAATGTAGGTCAAGTTAAAATCCTTTTGAAGTTTTAACAGTAAATTAATGACTTGTGATTGAATAGATACATCTAAAGCAGACACTGGTTCGTCTGCGATAATTAAATCAGGTTGTAAAATCACTGCTTTTGCGATACCTATTCGTTGCCGCTGCCCACCAGAAAATTCATGAGGGTAACGATCTAAATGGGATACATGCAATCCGACAATTTCGATAATCTCAGTAGCCTTTTTCTCACGTTCTTGCTTTGTAAATAGGCCATGAACTCGTAGAGGCTCTGTTAATATTTGCCGAATGGTCTTTTTCGGATTTAATGAAGCGTATGGATCTTGAAATACCATTTGTAATTTACTTCGAGTTTTTCTCATCTCTTCATAGGAAAATTTACTAATATCTTCACCATCCAATATTACCTCGCCCGATGTTAACTCATTAAGGCGTAATATTGTCCGACCTGTAGTTGATTTCCCGCAACCTGATTCCCCAACGATGCCGAACGTTTCTCCTTTCTTAACGGAAAAAGATACATCATCGACAGCTTTAATAAAGACTTTAGGTTTAAATAATCCTTTATTAATTGCAAAGTGTTTTTTTAACTCGTTAACTTGTAATAGCGTGTCGGACATTATATTCTTCCTCCTTTTCCACCAGCTGTTCTTTTGCTTCTTCCCCTTCTTTTTTAACTGCGCTATCATGTAACCAGCACTTTACCGTGTGATTACCTCCACTTGAAATTATAGGTGGCGATTCTTGATGACAACGCTCCATGGCGAGCGGGCAGCGTGTGGAGAAATGGCAGCCTTGCGGCAATTCAGTAGGCCTTGGAACGTTTCCAGGAATAGAATACAGTTCTCCTTTCCGTTCATTTTTATCCGGCATGGAAGCAATAAGGCCTTGCGTATATGGATGAAGTGGCTTGTCAAATAATGTGCGTACATCTGTGTATTCTACGATTTCTCCTGCATACATGACGGCTACTTTATCACAAATTTCCGCAACCACCCCGAGATCGTGTGTGATCAGCATGACTGATGTGTTTTTCTTTTCATTAATTCTGCGTATCAAGTCTAGTATTTGCGCTTGAATTGTTACATCTAACGCAGTGGTCGGTTCATCCGCAATTAATAATTTGGGCTCTCCTAGCATGGCTAGGCTAATCATAATCCTTTGGCGCATTCCACCTGATAGTTGATGAGGGTATTCGTGGATAATTTGTTCTGGACGTGGAATGCCTACCGTCTTCAATATATCGATAATTTTAGTCTTTCTTTCTTTTCTATTTAACTTTGTGTGTTGCTTTAGCGGCTCACTTAACTGGTCACCTATTGTAAAGACTGGATTCAATGAAGTCATTGGCTCTTGAAATATCATAGAAATTTCATTCCCACGTAATTTCCTCATCTCTTTTTCTTTCAACCCAGAAATTTTACGACCGTCTAATAATATTTCACCATTACTAATGAAGCCGGTTGGTTGAGGTAATAGACCCATGACAGCGAGCGACGTAACACTTTTTCCACTTCCTGACTCGCCTACGATCCCAATCGTCTCACCTTGTTCTAGCGTAAGACTTAGCCCATGAACGATTCGTAAGGGATCTTTTTGAGTTTGAAAAGAAACATCTAAATCTCGTATTTCTAATAAAGGACGTTTAGTACTCAAAAGAATCACCTCTTCCTTTTTGGTATTTATTGTTATTCAAATCGTTGAATTAACGATTTTGATTCATCTCGGGATCTAGTTCATCTCTTAGCCAGTCACCAAACAAATTTATACCCAGCGTTGTAATAACTAATGCTAGTCCAGGGAATGTAATTAACCACCATGAACTTAATATAAAGTTTTTACCTTCATTTAACATATTTCCCCAAGCCGGTGTTGGAGGTTGTACACCAAAACCAAGGAAACTTATAGAGGCTTCAGCTATAATGAATGTTGAAACTTGAAGCGATGCTAAAACGATTAATGGGGTAAATAAATTGGGTACAATATGCTTTACTATAATCTCCCAGCGTGGAACGCCAGTCGCAAAACAAGAATGTATAAATTCTTTTTCTCTGATTGCTAGTACTTCACTCCGAATGACACGAGCATAAGATACCCACCCTACAACAATCAGCGAAATCATAATGTTTTTTAACCCTGACCCTAAAACCGCATTAATAATTAGTACAAGCAAAATGAACGGAAAACTGAGTTGTACATCCACAATTCGCATTAGTACAACATCGAGCCACCCTCTGAAATAACCTGCCAATACACCTACAGTTGTACCGACAATACCCGCAAAGAACACGGTAGTTATTCCGATTATAAGTGAAATACGCGTTCCGTAAATGATACGCGAGAGTATGTCTCTACCTAATTGGTCTGTCCCTAATAAGTGACCACCTGTCATAGGAGCTAGTAACTTTTTCGTTAAGTCCGTCTCTACAGGATTGAAAGGCGCTATGACAGGTGCAAATAGACCGACCACACACACGCCTAAAATAACGAGGAACCCTAGTAAACCAAAAGGACTTTTTACTAACCTTTTTGCTAATGAAACTATCTTAAGCTCTTTCTTTTGCGGTTTTGCTGTATACACTTTATCTCCTACTGACACTTGATTCATTAGAAATCCCTCCTTTCTATAACCGTATTTGTGGATTAACGGCAGCATAAAGCATGTCTGTTATGAAATTAATGAAAGTATAAATTAAGGCAATAAAGAATACGCCTGCTAATACAACAGGGAAGTCGCGATTCAGTAATGATTCCATAAGTAATCTACCTAAGCCTGGCCAAGCAAACACTACTTCAACAATGACTGCTCCGCCAAGTAAAGTCCCTAACTCCAGCGAGATTAACGTCAGGAGAGGAATTAAAGCATTTTTCAGAGCATACTTTATTAAAATTTTACTAGTAGGTGTACCGGATGCTTTTGCAGTCCTTATATAATCTTTTCGCAACACATCCAACATCGTTGATCTTGTAAAACGTGCAAATTTCGCGACGCTATGCATGGCCAATGTAATTGTAGGAAGAATTAAATGGGCAATTGAGCCACCGCCACTTGCTGGCAATATTTTAAATGAAACGCTAAATACGAAGATCAACATGAGTCCTAGCCAAAAGTTCGGAACGGCTTGACCCATAATGGTGAAGCCAACGCCAAGTCGGTCTACAATTGTATTGCGTCGATATGCACTAATGACACCTATCGGGATTGCGATAACCACGGATAATGTCAAGGCAGTTAAAGCTAACTGGAATGTTGCTGGTAATCTCTCTACCACTAATGCGACTGAGCTTGTACCCATCCGAATTGAGTTTCCAAAATCCCCTTTAACTGAGTTTTTAATGAAGTCGATATATTGAATGTGGAGAGGTTGATCAAAACCGTGTTGCTTTCGAAATTCTTCATATTGTTCTGGCGGGGCATCTGGAGGCAACATTAGTACTGTAGGATCTCCTGAGAGGCGAATAAGAAAGAATACGACTGTGAGTGCCAAAAATATAACAATTACAGTCTGTATGACCCGTTTTATAATAAAATCTAACATTCTACTCCTCCTTCTCAACAAATATCCATACTTTCCATATTTGTTTACTTTAATTTAACCAAAATATATTTCATTTTAATAATTTTGTAGAACGTAAAACTTGTTGATGATCATTATTTCCGTAAATAGCTTACGTCATTCTTCATACCACCATGGTGAACGAGTGGAAGTTGTATTATAAAGAAGAGCTCTTTTTCGTACAAAACGTTTTATTGAAGCTGAGCCTAAACGAGAGCCTCCTAATCCTGAACTTTTGAATGAAGTTTTCTCTACTTTGCCCTCACTTCCAATAAACATCGCTGCAAGCCCTGTATCATTAATGCTAATACCACCTGCATCTATTTGACGTGCAATTGCTTTCGCTTCATCGACAGTCCCAGCAAATACTGCAGCACTTAAACCAAATTCCGTGTCGTTCGCAAAGCGAATTGCTTCCTTTACATCTTTAAACGACATAACCGACATGATCGGACCAAACGTCTCCTCCTTCATTAATTTCATATCATGATGGACTTCTGTAATGACAGTTGGACGACACCATAGTCCTCCTCCAATTTTTTCAATTTCACCTCCACAATGAATGTGTGCACCCTTTTCTACTGCATCTCGCAAATGTTCAGCAATAATGTCAGCTTGCGGTGCAAAAATCAAAGGACCAATCTCTCCACTTTCTGGCACAGGGTAGGCTAACTGTAAACGGCTCGCCTTTTTAATTAGACATGCTACAAACTCTGCCATGATTGTCTCTTCAACATATATTCGTTCAAGCGAATAGCATTGATGACCTGATCCTAAAACCGAACCTACCAATATGGCAGAAGTCGCTTTATCAATATCCGCTGACTTTGTAACAATAGCTGGATCTTTTCCACCTAACTCTAGGAATGCAGGTATAAAACGTCGTGCTGCCTCAACCGCTACTTTTTGACCAGTTGCCACGCTTCCTGTAAAACAAACCATATCTATATGTTCAAGAAGTTGAGCACCTGTTTCACCGGCGCCTAGCACATAGGTAATAACTTTCGAAAGTTCAGGAACTTGTTTAATCGTGTCCATCAACGGTTCCGTGAAACGTGGTGTTGCTTCACTTGGCTTAATGATTACTGCACATCCAGCCAATAAAGCAGGTATAGCATCCATCAGTGAGAGTGCCATCGGAAAGTTCCAAGGGCTAATGATTCCTACAAGAGGATAAGCCGAGTAGTCACTTTCCATTTCTATAAAATCAATGGATGTTATTTGCGTAATTGGCATGAATTCCTTTTCAGCAATTTTGCTCCATCCATTTATCCAATTTGTAATCGCATCGATCTCTATAATGCTCTCTCGATGACGACCTGTATCTATTGTCACCGCGGCAAGTAATTTTTCTCTAGATTGTTCTATTACTTGCCCCCATTGCTTCAGTATATTAATTCTTCCGTCGACTCCGAGTCGTTGCCATTCAATTTGCGCTACTCGTAAATCAGTACATTGTTTCTCTAACTGTTGAGGATTTATCGGCACCATTTGATAATCGAGTTGCCCTGTTCTTGGATTTCGTACATTCATGACTTTTTGTTTTACATCGTACATAAAAAATCCTCCCGTCTATCTTTATTTAATTTGTTCCAATAAAGCGCTTACATATTTCTCTTATTGGATAGATGAAATTGTTATCTATTATAAAATAAACTCCAACTATATATCTTTAAAAGAAAACCATTTCCGTATATGTTATTAATTATTATAATTCTAAATATTTTGAAGTCAACAGCAATTAATATATTACACTTTTGTTTTCTACTAATTTTATGTCGAATTAATAGAGAAATATTATTTTTAAAAAACTTTCATATAAAACTATTTGAAAGTATTCCACTTTCTTCACTCATTAATTACATATATACATTAAATTGGATAAATATTATTATCTTTTTATTATATAAAAATATCTCCTAGCTGATGTTTTAATTTAATTTTTATGTAGCTAATGTTTGGCAGTATTTCTCGTTGAGTAGGATTCACTTTCAGCAAAATATACTGATTGATTACTGGTCATAAATCAAAGTGCTAAATCAATTACTCAATAAACATAGTAATTTAAAAAATGAAACAGCCAGTCACCAGTAAAATACCGACAAAAGGCTGTTTGAAACGAGCTTTACGCATTTCTTAATTGACTAGTTTGACGATAGTTTGGCACCGCCACTTACTTCGATAATTTCTCCAGTGATATAATTTGCATAATCTGACGCTAAAAATAGAAATGCTCCCACAAGATCTTTAGGTGTTCCGACGCGCTTGAGTGGAATTTGATCAATTAATTGTGGATATTTCTCTCCTACATTCACAGCATGAAACGGTGTGTCTACTAAGCCTGGCGAAACGCCATTTACTCTAATATCACTACTTGCCAATTCCTTTGCCAGTGCACGAGTAAGTGCTTCGACACCACCCTTAGCAGTTGTATAAGCACTTCCTCCGATAATTCCTCCTGAACGCACTACAGCTGAACACGTATTGATTATCGTTCCTTTTTGCTCTTTAATTAAATCTAATGCAGCACGAGTAACAAAGTAAGTGGATTTAAGATTCAAATTAATCATTGCATCCCAATTTTCTTCTTCCAAATCTTCAAAAGAAAATTTAAATGGTGAACCTCCTACGTTATTAATCAAAATATCTAATCGACCATAGTGCTCTTTAATTTGTTCAACGATTGTTTCAACATCTTGTTTATTCGTCACATTACCTTCAACTAAAAGCGCATTTGTACCTTGTTCTTTAAGTTCTGTAACGATTTTTTCAGCTTTCTCTCTATTATCGTAATTATGTACGACAACATCAGCCCCGTACTTTGCAAATTCCATTGCGATTTCTTTTCCAATCCCTGTTACACTTCCAGTCACCCAAACAACTTTCCCTTTAAATGTAAACACTCTTGTCACTCCTGACTACTTTTTTATGGTCTTACTCCAATCATGTAAATATACTCATTAACCTAAAAACATTCTCTTTCTCATTATTGCAGTTATACACAATTAACTTATTTATTTTACCGCCAGTAGAATTTATTTTCGTACACAAAAATATTATAGTTTATTTAAAATATTGTGTCAATGATGAATTTTCAATAAATAATTAATGTGAAAAATATTTACACTGGCGGAATGTTTTTAACTTTTTACTTTACTTAAAAATAGTCTGAACATTGAATGGGAAATTTAATAGGGGTGCTATTTAAAAAAGCTTTAACTTCATTAGCAATTCGTAATGCAGTAATATGCTTATATACTAGTAGCTACTATTTAGTTATAGAAATTTCTTAAACATAATACCTTACAATCGGAGTCTTCTCAGCAGTATACTAGAGTTTAAAACAAGTGGATGCCTCTCTACGGAGACACCCACTTGTGTGTTATCGACTATTCATAAAACGTCCCAAGAAGTCTTGCAGTCGCTCACTTTCGGGATTCAATAGTATTTCCGAAGGCGGTCCCTCTTCTTCAATGACCCCTTGATTCAAGAACACGACACGATCTGCAATGTCGAGTGCGAAATCCATTTCGTGCGTGACCAGGATCATCGCCATCTCTCCTTCTTTCGCTAGATCCCGAATGACTTCTAGCACTTCTCCGACGAGTTCAGGGTCCAGTGCGGATGTTACTTCGTCAAACAGCATCACTTGCGGACGCATCATCAATGCACGCGCCATCGCGACACGCTGTTTTTGACCACCTGATAATTGTGCGGGGAACAGTTCGATTTTATCGCCAAGCCCCACTTTTTCTAGCATCTCTACTGCTGTAGCTTTCACTTCCGCTTTGCTCTCATTTTTGACGAGAACAGGGGCCAGCATACAGTTCTCGAGAATCGACATATGCGGGAACAAATTAAAGTGCTGGAATACCATGCCGATATCCCCACGGATAGAACGTAAATGTTTTTCATCCGCCGTGACCCATTCCCCTTTTTTCTGCATCATCCACAAGTTTTTTCCATTCACTTCAATCGCGCCTGCAGTAGGCTCTTCGAGTGTCATTAGCATGCGGATAATCGTTGTCTTACCAGAACCACTAGGTCCAATGAGCGCAACTTTCTCAGAAGGCTTAATGTCTAGGTCAATTCCTTTTAATACTTCCGTCTTACCAAACGATTTGTGCACATCTTTATATTGTACGATCGGTTCCACGATCTGATCCTCTCCTTCTTTTTTGTTTCTTACGCTAACGTCTTCTTGTCGAACCGACGATTATATTTCTTCTCTAATTTATTGATCAGCAGTGCAGATGGATAGCTTAGCAATAAGAAGAATAATGCGACTACCGTTAACGGCTCCACATATTTGTAATATTGAGCACCATAATCATTCGCGATATGAAGCATCGCTACCACACCGATCGTTGAAGCTAACGGTACTTCTTTAAACATGATGATCAAGTAATTCCCAAGCATCGGAATGGTTGGTGGAATCGCTTGCGGTAAAATAATTTTCATCCACTTTTGACGTGTCGACAGATTCAGTGCAGTAGAAGCTTCCCACTGTCCTTTATCGACAGACTCAATACCCGAACGGTATACTTCAGACATATATGTACTAAAGTGAATGCCAAGCCCTAAAATTGCGGCTACGAATGGGTTCAATGACACGCCTACGACCGGTATCATCGGCCATGCATAATAAATGAAAAACAACTGCACGAGTGGTGGCGTAGAGCGGATAAATTCAGCAATCCAGCCAAATAACCAGCGCACAGGCCGCCAAGGTATGCGACTAATGAATACCCATACAAACCCAAAGATCGCAGCGAATAAGTAGCAAGCCAGCGTCAAACCGACTGTAATCCATAGTCCTTTAAATATTAGTGGAATAACGGAAAAGAATACGTCCCAACTCCAAGTCATTAGCTAGCCACTCCTTTCTTCGATACGCTTTCCATTCTTCTTGTGAAGAAAATCAATGGCAATGCAATAACAAAGTACATGACGAGTAGAAGTACATATACCATCGGAGATTCCGACAAGTGCGTGCTTCGATAAATATTTCCGTAATACAGTAAATCGGTTAGTCCGATTAATGAAACCAATGATGTTGCTTTTAAAATTTGAATTAAATAATTGCCGTATTCAGGTAGCATCATGCGTAGAGCTTGCGGAAGAATAATATGACGCATACGTTGAAACTTGGATAAATTCAATGCAATGGAAGCCTCCGTTTGACCAGCAGCCACCGCTTGAATCGATCCTCGCACAATCTCAGACATATACGCTCCGTAGTTCAAGGAGATTGCCAGCACGGCTACCCATATATCGCTACCTAGATGGATATTGAATAAACCCGGTAACGCATAGGAAAACCAAAATAGCTGTACAATCAATGATGTTCCACGGAAAATCTCTACATAAAAACCAGTGAATCCTTTAATAAGCGGATTCGTATGGACGCGTGATAAGCCCGCGACGAATGCGATGATACTCGCACAGATAATTGATAGTACTAGTACCTGTAGCGTAATACCTAACCCTTGTACGACAGTGGAAAAAATATCGGGTAAGGAACTCACAAAACCACTCCATTATAATTGTTTTACTTCCATCTATTTCATTTCGCGAATTAAAAAGGTCATGCCGCTGTTGGGCATGACCCGGTTGTGTACTTAGTAGTTATCGCCGTTACAAACACTTTCTGTCGTAATGTCGTCTTCTACTATATTCATTTCTTCAGTGAAACCAAATGGTTCGATCAATGCGGCGATTTCACCACTATCTTTCAACTTCTGTAATTCTTCGTTATAGGCTTCTCGTAATTCATCGTCGTCATTCAAGAAAGCTGCAGCACCGAAGCTTGGCACTCCTTCAATATCTGGCTGTTCGAAGTCTGACACGAACTCTAGCTTTTCATTGTTCGCAGACTCGAGCGCCATTTTGATAGTCATTTCTGTACCTGTCGTAACTGCTGCACGTCCGGATTCTACCGCAGAGAATGACGCCGGAATATCGGGAACCATCATAATCTGATCTTCTGCGATCCCTTCGCGCAACATAAAGTCTTTCTCTGTTGCACCGCTCATCACGGCTACTTTAACATCTGGGTTCGCAGCGATATCTTTATAGCTTTTTAAATTCATTGGGTTACCCGTTTCAACGATCAAACCTTCACCATACTTAATCTCTGGTTCTCCGAATGAAACACTTGAACAACGGTCAGGCGTAATGGCCATACCCGCTGTAATGACATCAAATTTCCCTGCGCCCAAGCCTGGGATCAATTGGCCAAAATCAGAAAGCTGACCGTCTACTTCTTCCACTCCCAAGTTTTCAAAAACCGCTTTGGCAATAGCGACCGCTGCACCTTGCAATTCCCCATCTTCTTCATACGCATACGGTTTCTCATTGGCAAAGCCGACTTTGACAACGCCCTTTTCTTTCATATTATCCAATTTGCTTCCGCCTTCATTACTTGACGAATCTGCATCCCCATTCCCGCAAGCTGCAAGTACTATAAGCATCATCACTGCCAAAACACCTATCGCCGATTTCTTCATAATTCTCCCCCTTGATTTTTTTATCAAACTATTAGTAAGTTAGTTGATAGATTACCATAGTGAATTAATAAGTTCAAACGATTTTCGACAACTTCACATTTTAGTTATATAAAAATAGTAACAACAAATACCGTGATGACAGCGTTTCCATAACTTTATTTTTAAGATTTTTTCGCAAAATTTTATTTTTTACTAGGTGAAAAGACATCAATTATTTATTTTTAAAAAGGTTCTTTGAAGTTCCACTTCATCTTTCAAAACTTACCGTTTATTTTCCATTAGTAAATTAATTAACTAAATGAATATTAATAATTTAAAAAGAACACACTGGATGCGTATACTTTCGTCTCTTCTCATCCAGTGTGTTCGATATATATTTTTTCCCGATGTAAAAAAACAACGATTGGATGCATAATCCAAACGGATCATGACAAACAATCGTTGTTTACGGTAGAACCTTGATGCCCTCGGCGGGAGTCGAACCCACATTTTGAGCTTCGGAGGCTCACGTGCTATCCATTGCACCACGAGGACTAAACGTGTAGTATCAAACTTTACCTACAAATACTCAACTACAGAAAAAAGCTTTTCTTCTGTAAGAGACATCTTCCATTATATCGTAGAATATAATGAAAAGCAATGTGTATTTTTAAGGCAAATGATTTGACCTTTGTTGACCTTAATAGGTAAAATACAGGTATAGTTGAAATACGAAATGATTTCAACCGAACGAATATTATGAAGTAATTAAAGGAGGAAGTCTAATTGAATCTAATTCCTACAGTAATTGAACAAACAAACCGTGGTGAGCGAGCGTACGACATTTACTCCCGTCTACTGAAAGACCGTATTATCATGTTGGGTAGCGGAATTGATGACAACGTCGCTAACTCTATCGTTGCGCAACTTCTATTCCTAGAAGCTGAAGATCCAGACAAAGATATCTCCATTTACATCAACAGCCCAGGTGGAAGTATCACAGCTGGTATGGCAATCTACGATACCATGCAATACATCAAACCAGACATCCGCACAATCTGTGTAGGTATGGCAGCATCCATGGGTGCATTCTTGCTAACAGCTGGTACAGAAGGTAAACGTTACGCTTTGCCAAACGCAGAAGTAATGATTCACCAACCACTAGGTGGCGCACAAGGTCAAGCAACTGAAATCGAAATTGCCGCAAAACGCATCTTGCATCTACGTGAAAAACTAAACCAAATCCTAGCTGATCGCACCGGCCAGCCAATCGATGTCATCGCAAAAGACACAGACCGCGATAACTTCATGACTGCCGAGCGCGCTAAAGAATACGGCCTAATCGACCACGTTCTAGAACGCAACGAAATCGAAAAGAAATAAACAACTACAGGTTGTCGCAGAAAGCCAAATGGCCTTCCGCGACAACCTTTTTATTTGTATTTTATAGGTATTTGGGTTTGGGTTAATCTTTACAATACAAATGTATCAGCTCTCTAACTCCAGATCGTGACAGCTAGTTGATCTGCGTTCCAGGCGGCGACTCCCGCGGGAAAAGCATGTGCCTTGAGACCCCGCAGGTAGCGAAGCGGACGAGGAGGCTCAAGCCATGCCCGCAGGAAAGCGTCCGCCTGGAACGCAGATCAACGGCTCCCTTTACTCTCTAATCGCCCTACTCCTGCATTCCAGTTGCACAAAAAAAGATGACGAAACCTCAAAAAGGTCATCGCCACCCATGTCTAACATAATTACACTCACTGCTCCACTTCCACTAAATCAGCCAAATTTTGAAGAGCCAAATCCTCATCAATCCCGTCCGTAATCAACGTGATCTCCGTCCCCTTCGCAATCGCCAAACTCATAATCCCCATAATGCTTTTCGCATTCACCTGACGATTATCTTTCTTCAAATAAATATCAGCCGTATACTTATTGGCCTCCTGTACAAATAACGCCGCCTGCCTTGCTTGCAAACCAGGTTTGATTCCTACTTTCACTGTTTTTTCTACCATATTGTGTGCTCCTTTTCTTCCTCTTCTCATGAAGGATCTACTAGTTATTTAACGTAAACGATCTGCGATTTCTTCAATTTTACGCAAACGATGATTGACACCTGACTTACTGACCGGTGCACCTGTTACCAGTTCACCTAACTCCTTTAGCGTCACATCTTGATGCGTGACACGTAATCGAGCAATTTCTTGCAGACGATCTGGTAATTGATCTAAACCAATCGTGCGCTCAATCAATTTAATGTTTTCTACTTGCCTTTGTGCCGCACCGATTGTCTTATTCAGATTGGCGGTTTCACAATTCACTAGCCGATTCACACTGTTTCGCATATCACGCATAATCCGTACATCTTCAAACTTCATAAGAGATACATGCGCACCGATGATCCCTAGGAAATCGGATATTTTTTCTGCTTCTTTGAGATACGCAATAAACCCTTTTTTACGCTCAATAGATTTCGCATTCAACTGAAAATGGTTCATCAACTCAACAAGTGATTGACTATGTTCCTGATAGCTTGAGAAGACTTCCAAGTGATAAGAAGACGTCTCTGGATTATTCACGGAGCCTCCTGCCAGGAAAGCTCCCCGTAAGTATGCGCGTGCACAGCAGTCTTTTTCAATTAGCTGTGGATCGATTGTATGGATCATTTGGAAGTCATGCGTCATGATCGATAACTCTTCCAATAAATGTTTCGCTCCATCACGGATTCGACAAATATAGATATTATTTTTCTTTAAACGCATTTTTTTTCGTACTAGCAATTCCACTTTATATGGATACAATGCCTTCACGTTCGAATACAGACGACGCGCAATAGAGGCATTTTCTGTTTGAACGTCAAGACTTAGTTGTTTATTAGAAAAAGACATGACACCATTCATTCGGATGAAGGCCGCAATTTCTGCTTTCGTACAGCAATCATCCGCTTCGATCTGCGTCAGTTCCTTTTTCGTTTTGGATGCAAAAGACATGATATTCCCCCTTTTCGGCGATTTTCATATCTATCCGCCTTCTACGTTCTCTCTATATAACGCATCAACATATCTGATACTTCCATCGTTTTATGCATGATCGTTCCATCTAGGATGGTCGCAATCTCCTGCACGAATACTTCAGGTACTAAAGATTGCAGTACCTCTAGGTCATTCTCCACAAGCCAAGGTTCTTCTGTTTCATTCAGGTTATGCGTGCGTCTGAACGCTTCTGCATTATTCACTAGTACTGCATCGAGAAAGGGTTCTCCCGCATGATCATAAAGCGCCTGAACGTGCTCAGAAGCAGTATAGCGATACGTTTCGCCACGTTGCGTAGTTAAATTACCAACATAGACCTTTTTTGCAGTACTTTCGAGAACCGCTTCACGGATATCCTGCACTAAAAGTGTTGGCAAAGTACTAGTATACAAGCTTCCCGGCCCAAATACGATTAAATCTGCATTTTTTATCGTATCGGCTGTTTCCGGCAAAGGTTTTACATCTTGAGGCGTGATAAAAACGTTACGGATTTTCCTCCCATAGAGAGGAATTTTCGATTCACCTGTAATGATTGAACCATCTTCAAGCTCGGCATGCAAGGTAATTCGCTGATTTGCTGCAGGTAACACCGTCCCTTTAATATTCAGCACCACACCCATCTGCTCGACTGCACGTGCGAAATCGCCAGTAATAGTTGTTAGAGCTGTAAGCATTAAATTTCCAAGAGAATGTCCCTTCAAACCATCCGTTCCCTCGAAACGATGCTGAAACATTTTCTCGATCATGGGCTCAACATCTGAAAGCGCTGCCATAACTTGCCTGATATCTCCAGGTGGCGGTACGTTATATTGGTCGAATAAACGACCTGAACTTCCCCCGTCATCCGCCACCGTAACAATCGCGGTCAGCTCAATTGGATACCGTTTTAATCCACGCAGTATATTGGATAAACCTGTGCCGCCACCGAACACAACAACTCTTTTCATCGTAGTGGATTGCATAGTGATGTCAACCCTTTCTTTTTTCAACGTCCCGATGCGATACATGTGTCGGGTAATCGCCTTTAAAAACACCTGTAAAATATTCAGCAAGTGTAACAGAACGATGTTGACCACCTGTACAACCGAAAGCTATAACCGCTTGACCTTTTCCTTCTTGTTTATACTGTGGGATCAAGAATTTGAATAAATCGGTTAGTTTTTCGATTAATTCTTTCGTATCTGACCATTTCAATACGTACTCCGATACTTCGCGATTCAAACCTGTCAACGGACGTAATTCCTCCAAATAAAACGGGTTCGGTAAAAAACGTACGTCGAATACTACGTCTGCATCAATCGGCATCCCATGCTTGAACCCGAATGACACAAAATTCAATGTGAAGTTTGGCTCTCCTGCTTCAGCAAACTCACGGGTGATTTTCTCTCGTAATTGCTTAGGCTTTAATTTTGATGTGTCAATAATAGAACGTGAAAGTCCTTTTATTTCAGTTAACAAAAGACGCTCTTTGCGAATCCCTTCGAGTAACACACCGCCTTCGGATAACGGATGTGATCTGCGCGTTTCTTTATACCGTTTCACAAGCGCTTCGTCATTTGAATCGAGGAATAACAAACTGGTTTTAACATCTTCCATCTTGAATAACCCTTCGAGTGCAGTAACCATAGAGTCAAATAAACTTCCCCCGCGTGTATCCATCACAGCAGCAATACGCCTCATCTGATTATCCGACTTCATCATCAAATCCAGGAATGTGACAAATAATTCGGGTGGCAAATTGTCTATGCAATAGAATCCCATGTCTTCAAAGCATTGCATGGCGACTGTCTTACCTGCACCTGACATCCCCGTAATAATTACGACTTCATATTCATTTACCGCCTGTGGTTGATCCATAAACATTATTCACCTTCCATTGATTGTTGAAGTGATTCCCGCAAAAAGCGGAATTGCTCTGTATAATAGAACGTTCCATACTGCATACCTTCCTGACTCACCGCAAAGAGCAAATTCTTGCGATCACCTTCCGCCATTGGCAGTGTATGCAAACTTTCAAGCGGATGCCATTCCAGTTCACCTTCGACGGTTGTCTTCATTATGTTTCCGGAATAATCATGTGCGACAAATGTAAAGAGTAACCATTCGTTTAATAATTCTTTTTCTTCATCATCCATGATCATCATCGTATATACGCCTTTTAAATGTGGCGAGATTGCCTGTGCACCGGTTTCTTCGAGAAATTCACGATTAGCTGCTTCATATACAGACTCACCTTCATCGATTTTCCCTCCCGGTGCTACATACCAACCACGCCTTGGCTTCTTGAGTAAAAGAACTTGACCGTCTTTTACCACGAGCAAATTAGCAATTTTTTGCATATGTAGTTCCTCACTTTTCGAGTATGTACTTATAGTATACAATGCTTTCAAGTAAAACGAAAAAAAAAGGTGGCTATTCACGGAAGTTTGTACCGTAAATAGCCACAAAGTTGCTATATTATGAAAGGGGGTCTTTCTTCTTTTTATTATCCCCCTTTTATATTGCAGGACGATTACATACACGTTACAAAACGATAACCTGTTTACGCCTTTGCTTCTACTTCTTCCATCAACTCTTCGATATACTTCTGAGCTGCTTGAGCCGCAATACTTCCGTCTCCAGTAGCCGTCACGACTTGGCGTAATAATTTCTCACGCACATCACCTGCGGCAAAGATACCTGGAATTTTCGTCTCCATAATGTCATTCGTTTCAATATAGCCGTTTTCATCCAAAATACCAAGATCTTTGAAAGGCTCTGTTATTGGATCCAACCCGATATAAACGAACATTCCTTCCGTTTCCATCTCACGTTCAGAACCGTCTTCAGTAGATACCAACGTGATGGAACCAATCTTCCCGTCTTTTTCATTTACTTGCTTAACTGTTGAATTCCAAATGAAATCAATCTTCTCATTTGCGAATGCACGCTCTTGTACGATTTTTTGTGCGCGCAATGTATCACGGCGGTGAATGATTGTGACCTTATTAGCAAAACGTGTTAAGTACGCACCTTCTTCTACCGCAGAGTCACCGCCACCAATTACGACGATATCTTTGTTACGGAAGAACGCCCCGTCACATACTGCACAATAACTTACACCACGGCCTGTTAATTCTTCTTCACCCGGTACACCGATCTTTCGGTATTCTGCACCCGTAGTCAAAATAACTGCGCGTGCTTTGTAACTTTTCTCGCCTACATGAACCGTTTTGAATTCACGGCCGTCTTCGATTTTCGTTACGTCCCCATACGCATATTCAGCTCCGAAGCGTTTCGCATGATCGAACATTTTCGTAGAGATATCCGGACCTAAAATACTTTCAAATCCAGGATAGTTCTCAATTTCTTCTGTATTGGCCATTTGACCGCCTGGCAAGCCTCTTTCCAGCATCAGTGTGGACATATTTCCACGTGATGTATAGACAGCTGCTGTCATCCCTGCTGGTCCTGCTCCGACGACGATTACATCATATACTTTTTCTTCCATTGTCATGGTGTTTTCCTCCTTCAAAATACGCTCCCCTTGGTGTTCATTCATGTCACCAAAAGTTTTATCTGATCGACAGATAAAACTGTCGCTACATAAAATCGTACGAGAAACGCACGTGAATTTCAACTTAAATGCAACATCCAAAAATCACTATTCTTCTGTGTAAGGCAGAAATTGAAGCAGTTCTTGAATATACTTGGAAAGTGTTGAAACGGACACGCTATAATTTTCTGCAATAGACTTCTTTGTCACTTTTTTGTCATGCGAAGATTGGAACATAAAATCTGCAGCGGCAGCCAGTGCATGTACATTACTGAACTTATACTTTTGTTCAAGCGCCTTTTCACACAATGTAAACCACATTTGAAAGAGCAGTACACCTCGCTCATCCAACGGTTTATACTCTTCATACAATAGGTCACAAATTGCCAGCGCTTTTTTCAAAGCCTTTTCAAATGGAGTAGTCACCTGGAATGAATAGTTCAGGCTGTGCGCTAAAAACAGCTGTTCCGCAGCAGTCAATTTTTCAACATCAATATATCCCGGATGCGATAAGATTTCCTGTAAATGTGACGACTTTCCTACTAAGTACAAACCGAGCATTCGCTCACTGCGATAAGGGTTTGAAATCTTTTCAATCAAGAACGGCACATCTTCTTCGTAAGAATCCGTATCCAACTCTTCGTCCAATGACTTCCAAGGTTCAAATCCTTCTTTGGTAGGATCTAATTTCAACAAAGCTTCATTTGCTTGTTCCGCCACTTTTCGATGCCCGGTAAAGTATGCGGCATTCGCTAACCAGAAATAATACCCGACATCCCCCTCAAATCCACGTTTTTGCAGACTTCGAAGCCAGTGGTATGCTTCCTCATAACGACCCGTCAGTGCAAATGTCGCGCCTAATTTATAGCGTTGCTCGAATTGGTACGGTTTAATTTTTGACAACAACTCCATCATGCTTTTCAGACGCTCTTCATCTCGGTTGTAATAAAAGAACACTGCCAAGTTACAAAGCGCATGGATATTGCCTTTCTCTTCGCGTAGGACATCATACAAAATATCTTCTGCATGCTTTTCTTTGCCAATATAAAAATACGCAAGCGCCAAGTTATTGTGGACAGCCCACGTTTTCGGATAATCCACTAATAAATCCTCTAGCACCTTTATGGCCTCTTCGAAATCCCCTTGCTCCATCATGCGACGCGCTTTTTCTTGCATGAAAATCACTTCACCATCAAGCTGTTCACCTTCTTCAACGAACGATTCTTCTTGATCAGCGAATTCAGAGATTTCGTGGGCTTCTTCTACAAAGACGCCATCAGGTGCCATAGCTACATATTTCAATGCATATTGCTTCGCTTCGCGCAATAGACCAAGATGTGCGTGAACTTCTGCTAAATAGAACGTCGTCTCTTCATTATTTGGGTCCAGATCATCAGCGGTTTGCAATAGCTCATAGGCGTCTTCAAAGCGCCCGACTTCCATGATGAACACACCGTATTCCATATGTGTAAGTGCATCATCTGGATTCAATTCTAGCGCACGTTTATAATATTTTTCCGCATCAGAAAATTGTTCACGCTGCATAGCTTGCATTGCGCGTTTACGATAAAAATCACCGTCTGGCAGGAATGATATAATTTTTTCTTTCTTAAATCGTTGGTTGTTTTTCAATCGAACTCCTCCGAAAAAGTAAGAGGAACGTACTTGACGTCCCTCTGCAATGTATCCTCTAGTATAGCACAACTACACAGTCCGTCATTCATTTGCTTTCACGTGCCGCACGTTCCGCCATTTCTTCAGCCGTATATATAATACGCACCGGATTTCCGCCAGCAAATGTACCAGCCGGAATATCTTTATTGACGAGTGACGCAGCGGAAACAATCGCACCGTCACCAATTTTAACGCCTGGTAAAATTGTCGTATTGGCTCCAATCAGTACATGATTGCCTATTTCCACATCTCCAATACGGTACTCATCTATCAAGTATTCATGCGCTAAAATCGTTGTATTAAACCCAATTATAGAGTTTTCCCCAACAGAAATTCGTTCTGGAAACATGACATCCGGTACAACCATCAGCGCAAAAGCCGTATGTTTCCCAACTTTCATTCGCAAGAACAATCGATAGAAAACATTTTTCCATGAAACGAACGGAGTGTACCGCGCAATTTGAATCACGATGAAATTTTTAGCGACTTTAAAAATCGAAACTGTACGGTAAATATGCCAAAGGGAATTTGCATCTCCTTTGGACGGATGCCGCTCCGTGCGTCTCATAGCTTAATTCCCGCAGTAATTTTAAGTAAGTCCGACATATGTTGCAACATGTAATCAGGTTTGAATGTCTGCAAATATTCTTCCCCTTTGAGTGCCCATGCGACAGCTGCGGTTCGTGTCCCTGCATTTTGTCCACCGAGTATATCGTGGAAGTTATCCCCGATCATCAGTGACTCTTCCGCTGTTCGATCCAGACGTGTTAATGCGAGTAATAGGGGTTCTGGGTCGGGTTTAGGATTCGTGATATCATCGAGTCCAATCACCGTATCGAAATAGGAAGCGATTCCCAAAAGGTTGATCCCTCTTTCGACCATGTCGCGTTTCTTCGTGGAAACGACTGCCATCTTCAAACCTAGATCATATAATTTACGAAGCGTATCTGTCACACCTTCGAATTCAGTTACATATGCATCGTGATTCGCCAAATTCCATTCACGGTATTCGGCAATTAGTTGTTCTGTCATGTCGGGTGCAATCGATGAAAACGTATCATGCAATGTAGGTCCGATGAATGGCAGCATCTCTTCTCGTTCGAAACGTCCAGGGAAATGTTTTTCCAATACATGTTGGAAAGAAGAGAGTATTAATTCATTTGTATCTGCAAGCGTTCCGTCAAAATCAAATAATAATGTAGTAATTGGTTGATTAGTCAATCACAACTTCCTCCTTCTCTCTTGGCTGCTTCCATAGAATACTTACTGTAATAGTCAGTGCAATGGCAGTCACGAGCCGAATGATCAATAATGGCCAAATCGGTATACCGAGTGGCAAGAATAATAGTGTGTCCTCAATCACCGCATGGCATGCCATCAAAAAAATGAACGCCAATGTAATATCCCGTTTCGATACGCCATCTTCTTGCACTGCTTGGATCATGACGCCTGCGCCATATGCCAAGCCAATTAATAATCCAGCAACGAGTGTCATCGAGGCGTTCGGTTTCACGCCAATCATTTTTGTAAACGGTGCCAAACTAGTAGAAAAACGCTCTAAGTAATTACGGTCTTTCACATACTGCACAAACAACATTAACGGAATGACGATCATTGCCAGTTGTAAGACGCCAAATGCCGCCTTTTCAAGCCCGAGCAAGAAAATCTGCGCAAAGCCTTCCGGTACGACTTCCGCTTGTGGCGTTAGACCGTATTGTGCGATTTCGTTACCACCTGTCCAGAATACATTAATCAGCACTCCAGCTAGCACAGCTAATCCTAGACGCACAACAAGCACGGTCCATAGTTTGACGCCAACTTTTATAGCAACAGCCGTTTCGATGAACAGATTATGCGCAAAACTGATCATTATAGCAATGATGAAAACTTCTTTTACTGTTAATTCTAATGAAATGATTCCAGCAATTCCAGCGTATAAGTTTAATGCATTCCCAAGCACGATCGGCACAGCTGCTTCACCGCGCAAGCCAAAAAGATGCATGATAGGTTCAACCAACTGCACAAGCCATGGTAAGACAGGCGTAAACTGCAAAATAGTCACAAGCAACGTAATAGGGAAAATAATCTTACCGAGTGACCACGTTGTTTTGAACCCTACTTGCAAACCATTTTTCAACGTATTAGATAATGCAATATTATTTTTGTTTGTCATCGTAGTTCTCTTTTACTTTCATTGCATATCTACGATACAGCAAGATGGCAATCCCTATGACAACTCCCGCTACAGATACTAACTGTGCTGCACGCAAACTGCCGATGACATACAGACTATCTGTCCGCATCCCTTCAATGAAGAATCTGCCGATTGAATACCAGATGACATAAAACAAAAATACCTCGCCACGTTTCATCTTCAGCATTCTGCGAATTACCAAAATCAAAAGAAGTCCGACGACATTCCATAACGACTCATACAAGAATGTCGGATGATACGTGATACCATCAATCGTCATTTGATTCATAATCCAATCGGGAATTATCGTATTTTCTTTAAACGCTTGTGAAACCGGACCGCCATGCGCTTCCTGATTCATGAAATTTCCCCAACGCCCGATAATTTGTCCTATCAATAAACCAGGCGCTGTAATATCCGCTACTTTCCAGAATGACACGCCACGCTTCTTACAGAATATTACCGCGGTAATGACCGCACCGATCAACGCGCCATGGATGGCAATCCCGCCATTCCAAATTTGAATAATTTGATCAGGATGATCACGGTAATAATCCCACGTAAAAATAACATAGTAAATTCGTGCACTGATAATTGAAATAGGAATTGCCCAAATGAGCATATCCGTTAGTAAATCAGGGTGCATTCCCCGCTTCAACATTTCTCGTTGAACTATCATAAATCCTAAAATAATTCCGAGCGCAATCAAAATACCGTACCAGCGAACTTCTAAGCTGCCAATACTGATTGCGACTGGGTTAATCGCTAGCATAGATACATTCACTTAGTCGCGCCCCTCTTCATCTAATAATTCCGCATTATCTGCGATGGCTTGATCCAAACGCTTAGTAAATTCCTCTGCGGCATTAATACCGAGACGTTTCATTCGATAATCCATCGCCGCTACTTCAATGATAACTGCGATATTTCGCCCAGGTCTTACGGGTACGGATAATTTGGTAATTTGCGAATTGAGAATTTCTACCTTCTCTTCATCGATTCCAAGACGGTCATAGTGCTTCTTATCATCCCAAATCTCCAAATCGACCGCTAGCAATACACGCTTATCGTCTTTCACAGAACTCGCTCCAAACAACGTCATCAAGTCGATAATACCGACCCCGCGAATCTCCAACATATGCTTCAACAATTTCGGTGACGTTCCGATCAAGACATTATCGGACACTTGACGAATCTCAACGGAATCATCCGCTACTAGTCTATGCCCTTTTTTAATGAGTTCTAACGCAGTTTCACTTTTGCCTACTCCGCTGCCGCCCGTAATCAACACACCCACACCATACACATCCACTAGCACACCATGCACTGTCGTCATCGGCGCGAGTTGTCCAACCAAGTAATTCGTCAACATCCCCGAAAACTGTGTAGTCTTATAATCCGTCCGAAGAACCGGAATATCTTTCTCCTCTGCTAATTGGCTCAATTCTTTCGGCCCTTCTTCGCCATGAGCAATAATAAATGCTGGCGTATCTACCGAACAAAGTCGCTCCAAACGTTTTCTTCGCGTAATGGCAGACAATGTTTCGAGGAAGGACATCTCCTTACGCCCGATCAACTGCACACGTTCCGCAGGATAATAATCAAAATAACCAGCCATCTCAAGCCCTGGCCGTGAAATGTCACTCATTAGAATTTGTTTATGAATCCCTGCGTGCCCAGCAATCAATTCCAATCCGAATCGATTCATCATATCTTCTACTGTTAATTCACCCATGAAACCCCTCACTTTCTGCTACGATGTACGTATTCTTCAGTCTTTTACAGATTTTTGTGCTTATGTATAAACCATTCCCACCTATTTTACCATGAAGGAAACGAAAAGAAATGGATTACTTCCTGATCGATCTCCCCTTTTTGTATCCTTTTTAAAAGATTTCTCTATATAGAGGATAAAGGAGAGTGAACAGAATTGACACTAATCATTCTTGACGCGGGTCATGGACCAGATACACCCGGTAAACGAACACCTGATGGAAAGCTTCGGGAGTATCACTTTAATGCAGCAGTAGCTACACTTGTCAGCGAAATTTTAACGAAAGAAGGCCTGACAATCAAGTATACGCACGCAGCTACACGCGACGTACCTTTAAGTGAACGCACCGCTTCAGCTAATCGAATGAAGGCAGATGCATTTGTTTCCATCCATGCCAATGCATTTGGTACTGGCTGGCATTCAGCACAAGGGATTGAGACCTATATTTATCCACAAGCAAGCAAAAGCTCCGCAGTGCTCGCATCCACCGTACAAAAATCCTTAATTTCCGCATGCCAGCGCGCCGATCGCGGTGTGAAGAAAGCAAACTTCGCCGTACTGCGCGACACCAATATGCCTGCAATTTTAGTCGAATGCGGCTTCATGTCGAATCAGACGGAAGCTGGGTTACTGCAAAGTAAAACCTATCAACGTCAATGCGCACGGGCTATCGCCTTTGGGATTTTGTGTTGGGAGTATGAGAGGTTGAATTGATGGGGGATGGGATGCGATGGGTTGGGTTGGGTTGAAGGAGATGTAGGTGGTTATGAGCGGTTATGTGGTGGGATTGATCGTATAGGCCGCTAGTATGAGCGGATGGTTGTTGTGATAGAGCGGTTATGCAATAACTATGAGCGCTTATGGGAAATTATTGAGCGACCGAGCAATTACCCTCGATATTATAGGGTAATGAGCGGATAAACAGCGTGATTGATCGCATATACCGCAAGTATGAGCGGATACGGACCAGGATAGAGCGGTTTGCCCACACCATAGAGCGGAATCGCAACTACTATGAGCGCTTACACCAATTATTGAGCGTCCGAGCAACTCCCCCTTGATATCATAGGACAATGAGCGGATAAACAGCGTGATTGATCGCATAAACCGCAAGTATGAGCGGATACAGACTAGGATAGAGCGGTTAGCCCATGCCATTGAGCGGCATCGCAACTACTATGAGCGCTTACACCAATTATTGAGCGTCCGAGCAACTACCCTAGATAGTTATGGGATAATGAGCGGATAAACAGCGTGATTGATCGCATAAACCGCAAGTATGAGCGGTTACGGACCAGAATAGAGCGGTCAACCCTCATCATAGAGCGAAAACGCAACAACTATGAGCGCTTACACCAATTATTGAGCGCCCAACGCCCAAGCAACTCTCCCCGCCCCTTACACGTATATCAAACAAACCAAAAAACACCTGCACCGCCAGTAACGGCAATGCAGGTGTTTCATTATGCTATCAAATCATATCGACAGAGTTATAGCGAACCATGACTGAGCCTGTCTTGGACTCACCAGTTACATGCAACGGCTCTTTCGTCTCGTCTTCGGCAGTTTTGCTGAAGCGAATCGTACGATGCAAGAATTGCTCTTGCTCTTCTACACGCGACACGTCATGTAATTGCAAGTCGAGCTTACCCATGTTGGAAGTAATCTCTCCCTTAACGCTTATAGAAGATGGGAAGTAAATTTCAACAGACCCGCTAATTGACTTCGCTTCCAATCTTTTTGCAGCAGCAGATGAAGTCGTCAACGTCACATTTCCGTTTAAGGATTTCGCATCTACATCTTGTACAGCACCATCTACATAGACACGACCGTTTAATGTTTCGGCTTCTAGCTTTTCACCAGTAACTTTTAACAGACGGACCATACCATTTGCTGTTTCTAGCTCGGCTTCATCGAATTTTATATCCGCACATTCGATTTTCCCATTCGCCGTTTTGATGCGCAGATCTTTGAAATCGACGCCCTCCAATGAACAGCCACCGTTCAACAAACGGACAGAGAGTTTACTATAATGTACTGAAGTCGGAACGTATAGATGAAGATTGACTTGCAGCATTTTCAAGTCGCTGCCGATGCGCAATTTGTTACCGTCTTTCACGAACAATAACTTTTCCAGGAACTGATTAAGTGCGCCTGCTTCAGAATCCGTATTGAAATGCTTTACAGAGAACTTCGCCGTAATTTCTTCATCGTCTGAAGGATGAATTTCCACAGAGCCGTGATCGATATGGATGATGATTTCTTCAATATCTTCTACAGATTTGCTTTCTGTATGTGTAAAGGAAACAGATTTGCTGAATGGTGCTTCGAAATCGAATTCTTTCACACGGTGTACCGCCGTGTCCATAAACTGCATGAAGCGATCACCTGCTGTGACGAATTCTTTACGGATATCTTCGAAGAAAGCATCAGCAGAAGAGCTCTCTTCTGCTGTTTCTTTTTCAGATTCTTTTCCCATGGCTTCTAGTAATTTCAATGCCTCATCAGCTGTGATTTTACCTTCTTCGAGCATCGTGAGTATTCGTATGCGTTCATTTTGCATGCCTAGATTCCTCCTCGTTTTGAACAATCTTTTCAGTACCTATCTATTTATACGGTTCTGCGGAACAAAAGTTTCACTTTCTATTTCTTTACTACTTTATTGATTTGCTCTTTCATCCGGTTTCGATCTCTTTCTAGAATGGCCTTCAAATATTTACCAGTATAAGACTCTTCGACTTCTGCTATTGCTTCCGGTGTTCCCGTTGCAACAATTTCTCCACCTTTGTCTCCACCTTCCGGACCGATATCGATAATATAATCGACTGTCTTAATGACATCTAGATTGTGCTCAATCACGAGAACGGTGTTTCCTCCATCTACTAAACGTTGGAGAACTTCGAGTAGCTTGGCAATGTCATGTACGTGCAAACCTGTTGTCGGCTCGTCCAGAATATAAAATGATTTACCTGTGGAACGTTTATGCAATTCTGAAGCAAGTTTCACACGCTGGGCTTCCCCACCAGACAGCGTCGTTGCTGGTTGGCCTAATTGAACATACCCTAAGCCTACATCTACAATCGTCTGCAATTTACGGTGAATCTTTGGGATATTCTCGAAAAACACCACAGCATATTCTACTGTCATTTCAAGTACGTCCGCAATATTCTTTCCTTTGTATCTCACTTCAAGTGTTTCACGGTTATATCGCTTGCCATGACATACTTCACATGGCACATATACGTCGGGAAGGAAGTGCATTTCGATTTTGATGATTCCATCTCCACGGCATGCTTCACACCGTCCACCCTTCACGTTGAAACTGAAGCGACCTTTTTTATAGCCACGAACTTTCGCTTCATTCGTCATCGCAAAAACATCGCGAATATCGTCAAAGACACCTGTATACGTGGCTGGGTTAGAACGCGGTGTTCGCCCGATTGGAGATTGATCGATATCGATAATCTTCTCTAAATGTTCGACACCACTGATACTTTCGAATTTGCCCGGCTTTTGTTTGGATCGATTCAATTTCTGAGCCAATGCTTTATGCAAAATGTCATTGACTAACGTACTCTTGCCTGAACCGGAAACGCCAGTCACCGCAATAAATTGACCGAGAGGGAATTCTGCATCAATATGCTTCAAGTTGTTCTCCGAAGCCCCTTTAACGACAATGCTTCGCTCATCACGCGGTCTACGTTCGGTCGGAAGTGGAATGAATTTCTTTCCGCTCAAATATTGACCCGTCAGCGACTTTTTGTTTTTCATGACTTTCGCAGGAGTACCTGCAGCCACTACTTCTCCTCCTGCCACACCAGCACCAGGACCTATATCAATTAGATAATCAGCAGCCATCATCGTGTCTTCATCGTGTTCTACAACGATCAGCGTATTTCCGATGTCTCGCATGCTCTGTAGTGTGCCAATTAATCGATCATTGTCTCGCTGATGAAGTCCGATTGACGGCTCATCAAGTATATACAGGACACCCGTCAAACGAGATCCAATTTGTGTGGCTAGACGAATCCGTTGCGCTTCCCCGCCAGACAATGTCCCCGCTGAACGAGATAAATTCAAATAGTCGAGACCGACGTTCACCAAGAAGCCTAAACGTTCTTGGATTTCTTTTAGGATCATGTCTGCAATTTGTGCGTCTTTCTCAGACAAGGTCAATTGGTCAAAGAATTTTGTTGTTTCAACAATCGAGCGTTCCGTGATTTTCCCGATATGCTCACCATTCACTAATACCGAAAGTGATTCAGGCTTTAAGCGATAGCCTGTACAAGAAGGACAGGCTTTTTCCGTCATATATTTACCCATCTGCTCACGAATAAAGTCTGAAGATGTCTCGTGATAACGACGTTCCACGTTGCGCAAAACACCTTCGAAATAAATATCGCTATCACGAGTATTACCGAATTCATTTGTATAGCGGAAACGAATCTTCTCTTTTTTCGATCCTAGCATTAGTTTTTCAATATCCGAATCAGCTATCTCACTAACTGGTACATCCATAGGAATTTTATAATGCTTGGCAATCGTCTTCAGGAGTTCCGGATAATACTGAGAGCTCGTTGGTTCCCATGGGGCGATGGCGTGTTCTTTTAGCGTTAGTTCATTATTGGGAATGACTAATTCTGGATCGACTTCAAGTTTCATGCCAAGCCCGTCACATTCAGGACATGCGCCGAATGGACTGTTGAATGAAAACATCCGCGGCTCTAGTTCACCTATAGAAAATCCACAGATAGGACACGCATGATGTTCGCTGAAAAACAGTTCTTCTTCACCGATTACATCGACAAGAACATTACCGTCAGCTAAACGTAAAGCGGACTCTAATGAGTCACTTAAACGTGTTTCAACGCCTTCTTTCATGACAATCCGATCAATGACGATTTCAATCGTATGCTTTTTATTTTTATCTAAATCTATATTGTCGTCTAAATCAATCGTTTCACCGTTGACCCGTACGCGCACATACCCTTGTTTTTTAATGTCTTCAAATAATTTGGCGTGCGTCCCTTTTCGTTCAGAAATAATTGGCGCCAAAATTTGAATTCTAGTGCGCTCAGGCAACTGAGCTACACGGTCTACCATCTGCTGGATCGTCTGTGTTGAGATTTCAATGCCATGATACGGACAATGAGGTTTTCCGACTCTCGCATATAGCAAACGCAAGTAGTCGTAGATTTCCGTCACTGTTCCTACAGTAGAGCGTGGATTTTTACTCGTTGTCTTCTGGTCGATGGAAATAGCCGGCGATAATCCTTCTATAGAATCCACATCTGGTTTATCCATCTGTCCAAGGAATTGACGCGCGTATGCGGATAATGATTCTACATAGCGGCGCTGTCCTTCCGCGTAAATCGTATCAAACGCCAGTGAAGACTTTCCTGAGCCAGATAAGCCAGTAAGTACAACTAGCTTATCGCGTGGAATCTTCACGGTAATGTCCCTCAGGTTATTCGCTCTCGCTCCCTGGATTACAAGTTCTGTATTTTTCATGCGAACTCTACCTTTCTGCTTTCAGTTCTAGTACGGTATCGCGTAATTCTGCAGCTCTTTCGAAGTCCAAAGCCTTTGCTGCGTCTTTCATTTCTTTTTCCAACTTCATTAGCAATAAGCCTTTCTCGTCTTTCGATAGCTTCTTGCCGTTGGTTACCTTTTGCAAATACGATTCCGTTTCTTCCGCCACTTGAGTCGCACGGATCAATTCACGTATCGGTTTGACGATCGTTGTGGGTGTGATGCCATGTTTCTCATTATAAGCTTGTTGAATTTCACGACGACGTTCCGTTTCATCGATCGCTTTCTTCATAGAGTCTGTCATTTTATCCGCGTACATGATAACGCGTCCATCCGAGTTACGTGCTGCACGTCCAATTGTCTGGATTAACGCACGTTCCGAACGCAAGAAACCTTCTTTATCTGCATCCAAAATTGTGACCAATGAAACTTCCGGTATGTCGATTCCTTCACGCAGTAAGTTGATTCCGATCAGCACGTCATATGTGCCGATACGCAATTCCCGAATAATTTCTGTCCGCTCTAATGTCTTGACGTCGGAATGTAAATATTGAACTTTAATTCCAACATCTTTTAAATAATCCGTTAAGTCTTCGGACATTTTTTTCGTCAAAGTCGTAATCAAGACACGTTCATCTCGCTCGATTCGAAGTTGAATTTCATCCAATAAATCATCAATTTGCCCTTCAATCGGACGCACTTCAATGATTGGATCCAGTAATCCTGTGGGGCGTATGATCTGTTCTATCATTTTGTCTGTATGCTCAATTTCATAAGGTCCTGGCGTTGCAGAAATATACATCGCCTGACGAATATGCTTTTCGAATTCTTCAAACATTAACGGGCGGTTATCCAATGCGGACGGCAAGCGGAAGCCATGTTCCACCAATACCTTTTTACGCGCTTGGTCTCCATTGTACATACCGCGAATCTGCGGTAAAGATACGTGACTCTCGTCTACTACGATCAAAAAGTCATCTGGGAAATAATCAAGCAATGTATAAGGTGTTGCACCTGCTTCACGCAACGTCAAATGTCTGGAATAGTTCTCAATACCGGAACAGAAACCCATCTCTCGCATCATTTCCAAGTCGTAGCGCGTTCGTTGTTCTAAGCGCTGCGCTTCCAGTAATTTATCGTGATCACGTAAATATTTAAGCTGTTCTTCCAACTCAATCTCAATATTTTCAATCGCTTTAAGTAACTTTTCTTCGCGTGTGACGAAGTGAGATCCTGGGAATATGGCTACGTGGTCACGATCACCGATGACTTCACCTGTTAACGCATCCACTTCACGGATCCGTTCGATTTCATCACCAAAGAACTCGAGACGTATACAACGCTCGTCACGTGCCACCGGGAAGACTTCGACTACATCGCCTCTAACACGGAATGTACCACGCGTGAAATTGATGTCATTGCGTTCGTACTGAATGTCCACTAGCGTGCGCAATAATTGATTACGCGGTATTTCCATCCCTTTGCGTAATGAAAAAACCATGTCATTGTATTCTTCTGGCGAACCGAGACCGTAAATACACGAAACAGATGCCACAATCAATACATCATTGCGTTCAAATAATGCACTCGTTGCGGAGTGGCGAAGTTTATCGATTTCATCATTGATGGATGAATCCTTTTCAATAAAAGTATCCGTCTGCGGAACATATGCTTCCGGCTGATAAAAGTCATAGAAGCTGACAAAGTATTCTACTGCATTATCAGGGAAAAACTCTTTGAACTCGCTATATAATTGGCCTGCCAACGTTTTATTGTGGGCAATGACCAGTGTAGGTTTATTAATTTCTGTCAGTACATTAGAAACAGTAAATGTTTTACCTGTACCTGTTGCACCGAGTAATGTCTGATGTTTCTTGCCTTCTTTTATGCCGTTAACAAGGCTGTCAATCGCTTTTGGCTGATCTCCTTGCGGCGTATATGGTGCCTGCAATTGAAATGTTTCGTTCAAATGGTTCCACTCCTCTTCTTAAACACCTGTCCTTCTATTTTACCACAACTAGGGTTTTTTCTAAAGAAATAACGAACGTACGTTTTAAGCTAACTCTCTATGTACTTTATTGTACCCTTGTACTTTGTGAAAGAAACTTGCAACTCAGACATTCCATACAATAAAAAACACTGCCAGGATTTTGCCCTAGCAGTGCCTATGGAAATATTATTTTGTTTTAAGTTTGTATCCATGTTCTTGTGAAATGTCTAGTAATTGCTGTGTATACAGGTCGAATGCTTCTTTGTCATTTTGATCTAGCGCATCGTCAATCAACAGCATGATTCGCGATTGTGTTTGTTCCCAATGAATGTGTTGTAGAAACAGATCCCAATAGATTTCGTTCAGCAGCTTTTCCGCTTGGAGAGAAGTGCTATTGTTACCTACCGCTTTCAAAAATTCAGCATATGAGTTGTTATTATTCATCTCTCTCACCCCTGATACCTTTTAGTAATTATATATGCAATAGAATAGGAATTGCAACCATTATTTTAACTATTCGAACTTTTTAATTACTTCGATATGATTAACACACTGTTTACTAGGTACATATATTCAGATAATTCTGTCACGGGTTTAATTCTTTACTTCAGCAACATTGACTCTTTTACTCACACTATTTTATTTTACCTATTGTCTACCATCATATATCTTTCATTTGCTCTTTAGTTAATCGAATCGTCGCTTCACCTACAATGAGTGCAACAGCCGCAATCAAGACGGGGGTAACACTTAATCCGTACAACGGTAATGCTGCCAGTAATAGAATGATTGCTTGTAGCCAAATCAATTTTCTCACTAACAAACGTACCGCTTTGATTTGCGATTTTTCTTGTTCTTCTGGAAATAGCTGATCCATAGTGAACTCGACGCCGCCTTCAAGTGCCAATATCAATTGAACAGCAGTTGCAAACGCCAATGCTCCTACAAAGATGAACGACACAATCGGTAATGGTATTAAAAACGCACCCAACGCAGATAGCGCCGTTAATCTAACCCACAACCAAAACGTATCATCTGTACGGATAAATGTCCGAACGATTAAGTAATTTTGCACATCTTTACGCTTGAACCTAGAACGTTTCATGGCAATCTTTAACCAGCTGCGCTTACTCACAGATCCAACTAGATGGGGTACTTCCGTGAAGTAATTTGCAAATCGATAGAAACGCATCATACGATTTTGTTCCAATTCAATAAACTGCTCGTAGGGGAACGGAAATTGTTCTGCTTTTTTATCCCAAAACTTCGAATAGAGCATCGCAATCAGTATTCCGATAAAGATTGCCGCCGGACTCCAAGAAAGACCCAATTGAATTGTTAGAAATGTTAAAACTAATCGAAGGAGACGATCCGGCCAAACAAAATCGTGATTCGCAATACGAACATTGTATTCAGTCCTTACAAACAGCCCTTTAAACACTACGATCAGCAACATAACAAGAAGGTAATCCGTGCCTGTCCCTACTTCCGTAGCTTTTAATAAAGGTAATGCAATAACCATAGCAATTAACGGCAAAGGCAGTTGTGAACACGTCGACCAAGTGATGGAACGTCTCATATAGCTCGGCAATTGATTTTCTAACGGCAGGAAAAACACGATATCTGCCGGCTTTAGTAACGTAGTCGGTGCCGCTTTCATTAACAACAGGGCAATGACGATGGATACGATGAAAACAGAAGGGAATGTAACTGGTACTTCTTTTAGCCATTCACTATACGCATAGCCTCCTGCCCCAATGGCAAACATGAAGACGATCGCCAAATGTCCAGTGAATACATAGCGCATATATTTCTGTAATTCATTGACATAATGGAAGAACCGTTGTCCCCAAATATCATGCATGTTGTTCATGGTCGGTTTCCTCAGTCATTGCAATATATAAATCATCTAGCGTGGCATCTGGTCGTCCGAACGCCTTGCGCAAGTCGTTCATCGTACCGTTCGCACGTACCCGTCCTTCATGCAATAAGATAATACGATCACAATACTTCTCAGCTGTTGCCAGTACGTGAGTCGACATCAAAATAGAAGCACCTGCGTCTTTGCGTTCAATAATTTGGTCGAGCAATGCACGAATCGCTAACGGATCTAATCCGACGAACGGTTCATCAATAATATATAATTTCGGTTCGACCAAGAAAGCACACATGATCATAACTTTCTGTCGCATACCTTTCGAAAAATGAGCTGGAAACCACTTCAAACGTTTTTCCATACGGAACTCTTTCAGCAATTGTTCAGTGCGGATTTCAAATTGCTGCTTGTCCAACCCGTACGCCATCGCAGTCAGTTCCAAATGTTCTTGTAATGTAAGTTCTTCGTATAACACCGGTGTCTCTGGAATATAACTGAATGACTGGCGGTAATGTTCTTTGTCACTAAACGTCGCGCCGTCAATTTTGATCATTCCTTCAAGCGGATTCATCACACCGATAATATGTTTGATTGTCGTACTTTTTCCTGCGCCATTCAGTCCGATCAACCCTACCAATTCACCTTCTCCTATTTGAAATGAAAGGTCATGTAGAACGGGCTTGCGCGTATAACCACCTGTAACATGTTCTAGTTCTAGGATTGCCATTATATTTCCCCCTATCTTCTGTTATTATTTTAGCAAAGAAATTGTAAAATTGCTTTATCCGCCTTCGTTAACTATCTGAAAATATGCTACAATACATCCAAACATGAAAGGATGTGTAGAAATGACCTCATGTATTTTCTGCAAAATTGTAGAAGGCACGATTCCAGGAGAAAAGGTATACGAAGATGATCACGTGATCGCGTTTATGGATATTATGCCTGTCACGAAAGGGCACGTACTCCTGATTCCAAAAACACATCGTGAAAATGTGTATGAATTAACAGAAGAAGAAGCTGCGAATTTATTTAAAGTGGCACCTAAAATTGCCAATGCATTGAAAGAAGAATTTCAACCGTCTGGAATGAACTTATTACAAAACAACGGATCTTTCGCTGGGCAGTCAGTCTATCATTTCCATATGCATTTAATTCCACGCTATGATAAATCAGATGGTCTGAAAGTAGAATTTCATACAAAGGTAGAGCAGTTCCCAATGGACGTAGTATCTGAATTAGCTACCCATATTTCAAGACGCCTGCAACAATAACACATGGAGGGAATAGGACAGAAGAGTACTGCACTTTGCTTCATAACTTGAAGTGAATCCGACGCTTCTGTCTACCCCTCTCCCCAATTAGGACAGAAAACTTTTATGGCAATAATATTTCATTCATTTTCTTGCTCAACTGCGTAATAACATGCTTTAATAAAATAATAACTATACAAAAGGAGTGTTCTCTACATGAAAGCGTCCACATTCTTTATTGGTCTGGCAGCAGGTGCTGTCACTTCTGCAGTAACTGTTCTATACTCTACACCTAAAGCTGGCAGTGAACTGCGTGATAGTGTCAAACATGCATCACTTGAATTGAAAGATAAGTTGAAAGATGTCAAAGGGCAAGTCGCAGATCTAAAAGACTCCGTAACGGATTTGTCGAAGGAAGCAAAAGAACTTGTACCAGAGACAGTTGAAGAAATGAAAGTTTCCGTAGCAGATTGGAAGCGCTCAACCGAACATAATAAAAAACGTTTGGAGAAAGAAATTTCTGCAATCCAAACAGCACTGGATGATCTCGAGAAATCCATTAGCACTCGCTAACGTATTGCCATGAAGGCATCAGTTCTTCTCCTGCTAATCTTTGAGTGATACCCATAGTAAAACAGCTATGACTAGCTGGATTCTATGGGCATATACACTCAAACTGATTTATTTTATTATTCCGTCTTTTTTATTTGTTGCTTTTTTGGTATAATAAATAAAAAGACTGAAAGAAAGCAGGTGTCTCGATGGCCGATCAACATATTACACGTAAAGACGCCATGATCTTCAATCAACGCGTAGCCCAAATGTCCAAAGCATTATGGAAAGCTGTAGAGAAGGATTGGCAGCAATGGATTAAACCTTATGACCTCAATATTAACGAACATCATATTTTATGGATTGCCTATCATTTAGAAGGTGCTACAATTTCAGATATCGCGAAGTTTGGTGTAATGCATGTCTCAACCGCCTTTAACTTTTCAAAAAAATTGGAACAACGTCAACTTCTGTACTTCTCGAAAAAAGAGGACGACCGACGCAATACATACGTGACGGTTTCAGAAAAAGGCAAAGCATTAATCATCCAGATGAATAAAAATTACCATAAAGAAGATTACAGCGTACTTCAAGGTTCCCTTCCCATTCGCGATATTTACGGTAAATTTCCTGAATTCCTAGAGGTCATGTCTGTACTGCGAAATATTTACGGAGACGATTTTATGGATATATTTGAACGCGGTTTCCAAAACATCGAGAAGACGTATATCGATTCAAATGATTACTTAACAAAATTAGAAGTAGAATCTTAACGCCTGCTCTTTACACAGTTTAGTTTTTTCCTTTTGATCATAAATTCTGCTATGATAGTACAGAAGCAGAAAGAGGAGGTCTAAAATGGTTATAGCGATTACCATTCTATTTTCATTGTTCTACTTATATCAAATTAATAAAATGACATTTGCTCTTTGCCAATCTAGAGAGATTCCAGAAGAAAAGCAGCCAAAGATTTATCGAACTGTAAATATTCTGATTACGATCCTCATTTTATCCTTATATGTAGAAGTGTTCTTTAGCGCCTGACACTATGTATGCCCACCCCCAGTACTGGAGGCAGGGCTTTTTTTAATACAAGTATGCTGCACCGACGATGATCAACAAAATGAACAACACAACAATTAAAGCAAAGCCTGATGAACCTGATCCGCCATGTGTGTAACCGCTCATGAAGGCACCCCCTTTCACATTGTATCCTATGCGAAAGTAGAAAAAAGCGGTTGGGCAGTTTGGATGTATGGAACCTTTTTGTTTTTCATACGTTATATGGTATAGTGTTTACTTGAAGAATATACAGAATCGATACTTAGATTAGGGGAGTTAATTACATGAAAAAGAAGATGTTAGCATTTACACTCGCAGCTTCGGTTGCAGCTTTATCCGCTTGTTCTGGTGGCGGAGATGAAAAAGTCATGACGTCTAAAGCAGGAGATGTTACGAAAGATGAGTTTTATCAAGAAATGAAAACATCTGTCGGTGAACAAGCCCTACAAATGATCATTTTGGAAAAGGTTTTGGATGATAAGTATGACGTAGACGATAAGCAAGTTGACGCAGAATTTGATAAAAACAAAGAACAACTCGGTGAAAACTTCGAAGCATTCTTGGCTCAACAAGGTCAAACACCTGACAGCTTCAAGAAAATGATTCGTTTGAATAAATTACAGGAAGCTGCATTGACTGACGGTGTGGAAGTTTCTGACGAAGAATTAGACAAGCGCCTTGAAGAATCTCAAACAGAAATCAACGCTCGCCACATCTTAGTGGAAGATGAAGAGACTGCAAAAGAAGTAAAAGAGAAGTTAGACAAAGGTGAAGATTTTGCAGCAGTTGCAAAAGAATACTCTACTGATCCAGGTTCTAAAGACGAAGGTGGAGACCTTGACTGGTTCGCTTACGGTGTAATGGTTCCAGAATTCTGGAATGCTGCATACGACCTAGAGCCAGGCAAAATCAGTGAGCCAGTTCAATCAGATAACGGATTCCATATCATTGAAGTAAAAGAAAAACGCAAAACGGATGATGAGAAAATCACTGATGAAAAGAAAGATGAAATCCGTCATGAACTATTGATGGAAAAGGCTGACGAAAATGAGCTATTAGCTAAAGTTTCGAAGCTAGTAAAAGAAGCAGATGTAAAAATCAAAGACGAAGATTTGAAATCAGCACTTGATTTGTTCAAGATGGAAGAGCAGCCAGCTGAAGGTGAAGCTCCGGTTGACGTAGAAGCGCCTGCGGAAGAAGCACCTGTAGAAGACGCTCCAGCTGACGATGCGGAAGTAGAAGTTGAAGAAGGTAAGTAATATATGAAAAAGGTCTGCCTTGGAAGTTTCAACTTCCAGTGGCAGACCTTTTTTGTGTTTTCAATAGATTTTAATGCGTTTCGAATCAAGGTTGTGGTTTAGCTGGCAATCTAAGTGGCAAATTCATTGTCCCCCACTACGCGCTGGTGAATGGTTTTCGCAAGTTGCATCGGGTGTAGGGTAATTCGTAGACTTCTTTCGCTAGCAATACATACTAGATATCATGAGCGAGCAATTTCTCTGTTTGCTAGTCCACTACATACAACAACCTAACAAGGCTCCGTACTCAGCAACTACTAATGCATCGTTCCACGCTAGTTTATTCAAACGTAGGCTTGTAGAACGAACGGTTATCCAGCGGGAATACGCGCTCGGAGAACTCGCCCGGTGTAGTCTTAGACATGACACGGTTCAGCATATTCATCTTCGCATCGATATTATCGATATAATGAAGAATCTCTGCCTCCTTTAACATCGGACGCTTCGGACTGCCCCACTCCTCTTTTCCGTGGTGAGACAACACCATATGCTGAAGCAACATCACTTCTTCGCCTTCGATCTCCAGCTCTTCTGCTGCCTTGGAAATTTCATTGACCATAATCGTAATATGACCTAGCAAATTCCCTTCGATCGTATACTGCGTACCGACCGGCCCTGATAATTCGATCACCTTGCCGATATCATGCAAAATAATCCCCGCATACAACAAGTCTTTATTCAACGTCGGATACAACTCCGCAATCGCTTTACCTAGCTTCAACATTGAAACTACGTGATCAAGTAAGCCAGATACGTAGTCATGATGGTTTCTTGTAGCTGCCGGATACAACACGAAGTCTTGCTGGTGCTTTTTCAGCAAATGACGAGTGACACGCTGGATTTGTGGATTTTTCATTTCAAAGAAAAACTGCATCAATTCATCTAGCAATACTTCCTTGCTTTTTTCAGAAGACGGCACTAAATCTGCAATCGTCACGCCCTCATCTTCTTTTACAGGACGGATGGCTTTAAGTCGAAGTTGATTTTTTCCACGGTATTCATGGATTTCTCCACCTACTTTTACAATGGTCGCTCCTTTGTATATCTGGGCTTGTTCTTCACCCGCATCCCAAAGTTTCGCTTCCAGGTCTCCACTTTTGTCTTGCAGTATCAATGTCATGAACGGACTTCCTTGCTGTGTGATGCCTTTTGTTGCCTGCTTAATCAATAAATACATGTCGACCGTTTCGCCGACTTGATAATCAAGTAATTTTTTCATCAGTGGATCTCCCCTTTTACTTTTGGTCCCATCTCAATTGTATGCGGTTCACTTAGCCATTTGGATTTCATTTCTGTATGGCAAGTAAAATACAGAAATTGATGAGATGGCTGTAACTCAGTAAGTATTTCTATCATACGCGAAAGTCGCTCATTATCAAAGTGAACAAATGGGTCATCCATTATAATAGGAAATGGTGCGCGCTCTACTAATTCATATGCCAACGCTAGTCGCAATGAAAGATAGGCTTGCTCTTTTGTAGCTTGACTGAGCTCATTGATCATGAACGATTGTCCTTCAGCAGTAACTGCCTCAAAATAGCCTTCTGCTGTTAAACCGAGCGTCGCGTATCGATTCCCCGTTAAACGGCTGAACCAATTATTGGCCTGTATGAGAACAGCCGGTAATTGATGCTCTTTCCACTCACTCATCGTCTGGCGAATCGATTCACGGACAGCTTTGCGGATCACCCATTGTTGCGTCATTTCTTCTAGCTCTGCTTTCCGAACCTCAAATATCTGCTGGAGCTCACTATACGTTTGACTGGCACCCATTTGTGAAATTTCATGACCTACTTTAACTTGCTCGTCTACAAGTACCTCTACTTCCTGACGAATCATTTGTAAACGGTTCGTCGTTTCGCTACGCTGTCGTTCAAGTTCCGGTATAGTCCATTCTCTCACTAACGGTTCCTTACTATATAAAGACAGCTGGACTTCTACTTCCTTCAGCTGTCGTTTCAGCAATTGTGCATCTTGATCTTGCTGATATGCTGTGTAAAATTGCTCTTTTTCTGATACGCCAACAACATCGAACAAATTTTGAATTTCTGTTGCTATCGTTTCCAACAACTCATGCGTTTCTTGCATTTGTTCTTGGATTTCAAGTACTCTTTGTTGTTTGCTTAGATGCTTTTCTTGCAAGCTATCCTGACGAAGTAACTCCTGGCGAATCCGTTCGAATAAACTTTCCTCCGCAACAGGACCAAGCATATCTTCCACTTCTCGGGTCAGCGATTGCAATTGTTGCGTTGTCGTTTGCAGTCGTTGCTGCCATGTTCTCTGGTCTATTTCCGCATCCTGGAATTCGCGCAGTAAACGGAAGCTTTCCTGAATATTAAATGTCAGATCGAACGGTTCATCTTGTACCAGTTCTTGCAACTTCTTTACTGCCTGTTGTTTCTGATCATGAAGTTGTTCCATTTCTTCTGCATAATTGTGCAGTTTACGATCCAGTCTTTCAATCTCCGTTAACACTCGCTGTTGATCGCGTTGCTGCTGATCATCACGTTCAGCCAATCTTTCGAGTTCTGCTGCTAACGCTTCATTATTTCGAATGAATGATTGCTGATCCGCTACAGATTCAGGTTGCTGTTTCCATAACCAGGCACCGATCCCCACAACTACTAGTCCGAGGCCTGCAAACAACCATTGTTGCTGCAACATACTATATGCCCCGATTGCTAGTCCAATGAGCAAAATTAGTATCGGAACCATTTGATTCGAAGCGTGCTTATCCGCCGCAGATACACTGAATTTAGCCTCCATAAGCTGACGTTGCAATTTAGGCCATTCTGCCAGTTTCGCTCGCTCAGATTCAGTCAATTGCAACCGGTCATTACGTTCTTTTTGTTGTTCCGCTATTTGGCGTTCACTTTCTGCTTCCGCCAATAGACGATGCAATGCTTTTAATTGCTGATCTAGTTCTTTCTGTTCTTCAAGGATCGGTTCAAGTAAGCGTTCGCGTTGAATGGAGACATCTATTTGCCCTATGGACAACTGTTGCTCCTCAGTTACTCCTAAACGATTGCTGAGCTGCTGTCGTTTCTTTTCAAGCAAACGAATTTCCTGTTCAGCAGAAAACCGCTCCGTACGTAATCGATGCCATTCCGCTTCTTGTGCCACCCAGCGCTCTAACTGTTGCCGCTCATTTTCAGGTCGCAAATCAATTAATTCCGATTGCCACTTTTCCTGTTCTTTCTCTAAGCGGGTTTTCTTTAATTGCAATTCTGATTGTTTACTGGCTAGTTCTTCATAACGTTGGATTCCTGCTGCTGGGAATTCATCCGACATATGAGAAAGCTGTTCACGTATTTGATTGCGTTGTTGCTGCAACGGAACAATTTGCATGGCGATTCGTTGTTCTTCAGACTGCTTATACAGATGTTGCTCTTCCAAGCGTAATGCCGTCACTTGCTCGTCGAGTTCTGCCTTACGAATAGTCAGTGGTTCATATGACGATAGCTTCTGTTGCTCTTTTTGCATCGCTTGTTCAAGCTCACGTATTTCGGTCAATTTTTTATTCATCGGCGGTATTTTTCCGGTTTTCTTGAAAAGGGCCCCCATTTCCTTTTCCATTTTCTTTTCCACTTTCCAAAGTGTATCTAAACCGGTCGTTCCGGAAGCCAGTAACGTACGACTTAAATCATTTTCATCCATTTTCTCAAGATCTTGTAACTGGAATAAAGAGAAAGAGAAAATGGCCTCAAAAGCTTGTCGATCATACCCTCTCAATAACCTCTTCAATTCTTCTTCTTCCGCCATACGCCCGTCTTCAAAACGAATGAACACGTCACCTGCAGACTTTCCACGCACCCGTTCAATCATCCAATTACCGTATTCCTGATCCTCTATGTATAGACAGCCGCCATATTTACCGCCTGTTTTCGGCTCATAACGCAACACTTGTTGATTCTTTTGAGGAAAGCCAAATAAAATATGAAGGATGGCTTGCTGAATCGTCGTCTTACCTGCTTCATTCGGTCCATACAAAAGATTCATACCAGGTCGCAAATCCATTTCTAAATTCTCATGCTTGCCGAATCCATAAAGAAGTATTCTACGAATTTTCATTTTAGCCCTCCTTCAACATTTCATTCTTAAGCAATGCGGTTGCCTGCTGTTTCAAGCGCTCGAAATCCGCCGGCGTCAGTGCTTCTAAATAGCGACCAGCTTTATGGCTGTATACTTCTTTCACCAAGTCATTCCAGTCATCCGCTTCCCAAGTAGAAATAGTCTTTTCCACCGGTTCCAGTAATGAATTCGGGACTACTGAATAACTGATTTGCGGCCATTCAATTGCTGAAATCCACACGAAAGGTTCCATAGCTTCATACTGTTCGCGCAAAATTTCAAGCCATTCTACTTCTGATCTATCCAAGTCTTTTGTAAGGCCTTCCGTATGTTCCATCACCAACTCCACGACGACACTACCCATTTCAGCTGTCAGTTGATCAATCGCTTCCTGACACGCAGAAATCCAGTCATCTGCGTATTCAATTCCTTTGCACGAAACCGTCAATGTAGTAAATACAACATCGGATGTAGCTACAAATGTCATGGAAACATTAGTAGGCGTCAACGAGACGTCGTAAAAGCCTTTGAGACCTTGCTCATTGCGGTGCCTGCCTTGAATATTGCCCGGATATACAATTGGCGGTTCCTGTGATAATACTTGGCGTTTATGAATATGTCCAAGCGCCCAGTAACGATAGTGCTTTTCCTGTAATTCACTGACTGTAAACGGCGCATATACAGCATGCTCGGCATCTCCTGCCACACTTCCATGCAATAGACCAATATGTATTCCTTCATTCGCTACAGGATATTGCCTGATCATCGGCTCTTTCACATGGCGTTGCGGGTAGCTGAAGCCGTGTAAATAAATTATTTCGTCTCGGATCATCAATTGCTTCTGCTCTACTTGCTCAGTAAACACCTGTACATTTTCAGGCAATGAAACTCTAGTCCATCTACCTGCCAGGTGGTCATGGTTTCCATACGATAAGTAGACTGGAATATTTACTTTTTGAAGCTGTTGCATCCCTTGTTGGAAACGAATTTGCGCACGCAAGCTACGGTCTTCACCGTCATATAGGTCGCCAACAATAACAACGAAGTCCGGTCGTTCTTTAACTGCATAGGCTATGAATCGGTCGAATGCGGCAAATATAGACTGCTGCAATCTGGCTAACTCATCCGGACCAGCTGTGGCCATGCCTTTAAAAGGGCTGTCCAAATGCAGATCGGCTGTATGTAAAAAACGTATAGATTCCATAGCGTGCACCTCTTCCACGAATACTAGTTCCTATTTTAACATATTCAATCAATTGAAGGGAAGGCGATTAAAACATAGCGCATAGCAATGAATAAGTTAAGACCATACAATAATTCTCATACTACTAACAGTGAGTGATCCAAGCACTCGAACTTGAACTTAAATCCACGCAAAAAAGAGTATCCCAAGAAGCACTGCGACTTCTCGGGACACCCTTCACATAAACCTATTCTTTTCCAAGCTGTATAGCCTTCTTCAAATCCTTCAGTGAACGTGATGGTCCATACATCAATACCCCGCCACGATATACTTTGGCACCGAACCAACCAAGGATGAAGATGGTCACCACCATGATCCCTATGGAAAGCAATGGTTCCCACAAAGGCAAATCGAGCATACCAACCCGCAAGAACATGACAAGCGGGGCGAAGAATGGGATGAATGACGCAATTTTTAAGTAGCCCAACTCGGGATTCCCAAGTCCAGTTGCTGCGATTATGAAAGCTGCAACGATCAGCAACGACATCGGCATAATCATTTGCTGTACGTCTTCTGTACGGCTCACTAGCGATCCAAGCAAAGCTGCGAGTGTGGCATATAAGAAATAGCCGAGTAAGAAGAAGATCACAGCGTAAACAAGCGTACTTACTTCTAAGTTTTCTAGACTAAAAAACGCGGATAACTCGTTTTCCTCTCCAGTAGAAGAAAGTGTATAGGCTAAAAATCCTGACACTGCATAGACTAGTATTTGCACAATCCCGAGTGATCCAATTCCAAGTACTTTCGCAAACATATGCTTAACCGGTGAGACGCTCGAGATGAGTATTTCCATCACGCGTGATGACTTTTCTGTCGCTACTTCCGTCGCAATCATCGATGAGTAAATGATCACGGCAAAGTAAATAACGAACATCAACACATACACCAAGATACGCGCCTGGTTTAGTTCCTCTTCTGACTTTGCGGATTCTGAAATATTATGTTTCTCAAACTGAATAGGTGCAAACAACTCGGCAACTTGTTCACCGGATAAGGAGAGCTGTTCAGCTTTCACTTCAGTTTGGATATTCTGCAATGCTTCTTGTAGAGCAGAAGGCAAAAACTGATCTACCAAACTACCCGTTGTATAAGACGCTTGGATCGTTTGTTCAGTATCAAAACTCAATTCCACAAACGCTTCAATTTCTTCTGACTTTACTTTCTCTAATAACTGATCTTGCGAGTCTTCCGTCTGTTCCAATAAAATTCCTTGTTCATTGCGCTGAAGTTGTTCATGCAATCGGTCAAACAATACTCCACTCTGATCCACGACTACTACACGTTCATCTTCCCCACTTCCCATCATCTTACCGACCTTGTCAATAATGCTCGGTAAATTCGCAAACAGGAAAATCCCTGCTATCATAATAAGCGTCGTAATGAAGAATGATTTCGTTTTAGCTTTCGTTATGAAACTTTGTTTGAAAATAATCCAAAACTCACGCATGCTCTTCCCCCACTTTCGCAATAAATATGTCTTGCAAAGATGGTTCTTCTATTTCAAAATGACGAATCGGTCCTTTTAGTAATGCCATCTGCAACAACGTATGCGCCGTTTGTTCATCCTCTACTTGAAAGACTGCCCCTTCCAATGAATGATGAGCAGTGGTGACCCCTTCGATACCTTCTAACTCTACTAAAGGGAAGTCTGCACGGATTCGAACATTCTGTTTGCCGAATGAACGTTTTACGTCACGCAACTTACCACTGACCAATTGTTTACCATGATGAATAATACTGAGCTGTTCACATAACTCTTCTACATGATCCATGCGGTGGCTCGAGAATAAGATCGTCGCTCCGCTATTACGGAAGTCCACGATCGCTTTTTTCAACATCTCCACATTAACTGGATCAAGTCCTGAGAACGGTTCATCTAAGATCAGTAATTGCGGGTCATGCAATAATGCCGCAATGACTTGTATTTTTTGCTGATTCCCTTTGGATAACTCTTCTACCTTTTTATTCGTATTTTGCGGGACTTCAAAACGATCCAACCAATGAAGTGCAGCACTTTTCGCTGCCGACTTTTTCATTCCACGCAGCTGTCCTAGAAAAATTAACTGATCTAGCACTTTCATTTTTGGATAAAGACCTCGTTCTTCAGGTAAATAGCCAATGAGCGGACTCGTCTCATATGATATTGTGCGTCCATTCCATGATATATTTCCTTCAGTCGGAGTTAATAACCCCAATATCATTCGAAACGTAGTTGTTTTCCCAGCACCGTTCGCTCCAAGGAACCCGTACATCGTTCCTTCTTCTACCATCAATGACAGCTGATCTACTGCTGTAAAATCGCCAAACCGTTTAGTTACTTGTTCCAATTCTAAGGCCATGCACATCATCTCCTTCACTATTCTCTCTATCACGTTCTACGTTTTAACTGACAATATGTTTCACATTTATAAATATTCTTTTACTATATTCTAAACATTACATATTTTTTCACTTTAATTCACTGAATCATTATTCATTTCATTCATTTCATAGTATACTAAATAAAACATGATGGAGGCGATACAATGAAGACATACAAACTTACAGCTTATGAAAAAGATGGTTCATTGATTACAGAGGAGACTTTTACTGCTGAATCTGATGACGTAGCGAAAGAACAAGGTCGTCAGTTGTTGACAGAAAAAGATCTGCTCGAGCGAACGCACCGTCTGGCTTCCCCTCTCGGTAAATTATTATTATTTCATTCGTGAACACATGACAAAATCTCCGTTTAGGGGATTTTATTTTTTATATAATTTCATACAGGACATGAGTATCCCAAAAGAAAGTTACCGACTTATTAGATAAATGAAAAACAACATAATGCCTGTCAACAATCCCTTTCCGATGCGTTTACAGATCTTCTAGGAATAAGGTAGTAAACGTACTATTACAAATTTTTATAAGAATAGCACAAGATTTTTCAGAGGCTTTGTGATACGCTATGGTCGTTGAGAAATCGTAGAAGGAAGTGACTCGTTTGAACATTGCTTTGATTGCGCATGATGAAAAAAAGGCTGAATTGGTCAATTTCACCATTGCTTACGAGCAGATTTTTGCTAAACATACTCTTTTTGCAACGGGCACAACAGGATTACGCATCATGGAAGAAACGGATCTTTTCGTTACACGGCTTATGTCGGGTCCGCTTGGTGGCGACCAACAGATGGGTGCCATGATCGCAACGGGTGAACTAGATTTAATTTTATTTTTCCGGGATCCTTTGACTGCTCAGCCACATGAACCCGATGTGAGCGCCTTACTTCGATTATGTGACGTGTATGGTATTCCACTTGCTACGAATTTAGCTTCAGCGGAGCTACTATTACGCGCTATAGAAAAAGGCTATTTCTCATGGAGAGAAACAGCCGCTAAGTATCAATAATTCTTTAACTATTTCCATAGATATAAACGAGACGCGCAGTGTGCATAGCGCGTCTTTTTGTACACGATTTATTGACCTATGAAACTCGGTTTTCTTTTCTCGACAAATGCCTGTACGCCTTCGCGATGATCAGTTGTTGCGCGCATGGTTGCTTGTGCTTCACTTTCAAGTTTCACTACTTGCTCGAGTTCCGCGATGCCCGCTGCATGGAGGATTTTCTTTGTTGCTGCCATAGAGGCTGTTGGAGAGTTCAAGATCACTTGAGCACGTTGTTGTGCCGTGTTCCAAGCTTCTCCATCTGCAACCGCTTCATCTACGAGCCCGATCTGCATGGCACTTTTTCCATCGAGTACTTTCCCCGACCAAATGAGTTGTTTCGCTCTAGCTGTACCAACGCGTTCTTTTAAGAAGAAGTGACCGCCACCGTCTGGAACGAGTCCGATGCCAATGAAGTTCATAGCGATTTTACTTGTCTCTTCCGCGATGACAACGTCGCATGCAATGGCGATGCTGCAGCCAAGTCCTGCTGCTGCACCATGTACGGATGCAATCGTGATTTGTGGCATACTGTACATAGATAATGCCAACCTCGACAAGTCGACCATAATATCTTCCATTTTCATCGGACCATTCGGGTTTAACATCGCTTTCACGTTCCCACCTGCAGAAAATGCTCGACCTGCTCCTTTGAACAGTACAACATGTACGGATGAATTATCTTTTAGTTGATCTACGATATCTGCCAATTCTTTCATCATAAGTCCGTCCATCGCGTTCATTACTTCCGGTTGGTTAAAGGTTACTGTAGCTAATCGTCCTTCAATTTCCACTTCGATCTGTTTTGTCAAAATCAATTCCCCCTTTATATGAATGGTTGTTCATTCATTACATTATACACAATTACCTGAGCATTTGCATAACTTTAATAAAAAAGATTTCCCCGACACTTTTCGACGGGGAAACCCATTTTATTTTATAGTTTCTGAGGACGGAAATAACTCTTCCAAATACGCTATTTTCTTATCAATGGCTTCTTCAAATCCTATGATATAAGCGCCAGGTTCTTTCGGATTATGGAATTGCGTCAGCTTGCCAGTTGCTGGTTCCATGAACTTACTTGAAGCCCCGCAACCTAAACCGATAATGGTCTGTGCTTCTTCCATGATCAAAATGTTATACAGACTTTCTTCGCCGGGCTTTGAATACCCAACATTTTCAAGATTTCCTAAGATATTTTTCTGGCGGTACAGATAATACGGTATATAGCCATTTTCGCGTGACCATTCTTCTCCGCGCGTCATCATTTTCCCTACAGTTTCACGGTCCGCTACTTGATATTTGTCTTTGTTACGTGTCATTTCAGATGCCCGCTTGAATGACAAAGTGTGAATCGTCAAAGATTCCGGTTGCATCTTTTCTGTTTCCGCTAAGGAATGTTCAAATTCTTCAAGACCTTCATTCGGCAAACCGATGATTAAGTCCATATTAATATTGCGCATTCCTTGCTCTCGTGACAACCAATATTTATCGATCGTTTCTTGTACAGTGTGGTGACGGCCGATCGCTTTCAACGTTTCGTCTGTATAAGATTGAGGATTGACACTGATTCGATCAATCCCCCACTTCTTTAATACTTCAAGTTTCGGTATGGTAATCGTATCGGGACGGCCGGCTTCCACTGTCACTTCACGAACATGTTCCATATGAGGGAATGACTCCATCATCGTTTCATATAGTGCATCCATTTCATCTGCCTCAATAGACGTTGGGGTACCGCCACCGAAATAAATAGTCGTGATGCGAATGTCATGCTCTTTTAACCATTTACCTATCGCGCGCATTTCTTCATGCAAGCCGTCGAGGAATGTTTCCACCCGTCCACTTTTACGATGAATGGCATAGGCAGGGAACGTGCAATACGCACATTTTGTCGGACAAAACGGAATACCAATATAGATACTTACCTCTTCTTTTAATGCATACAAATCTGGCAATGCATTCAGTTGAACGTCTGCAATTTCTGCTATCAGTTCACTTTTCCGTACCGATACGCGGTGACGTTGCTGAAGCAATTGCTTCGCCTCATGAACCGTATGGCCTTCTTGAAGATACATATGATACAACTTTGTAGGTCGGATTCCTGTTAAAATCCCCCACTCTTGATTCATTCCTGTTGCTTGTTCCAGCACATCTAGCAATACATGGGAATACATTCTTTTACGCTGACGTAGCTGCTGGCGTTCTTCTGTTTCTTTTACATCTTCGGCAAAACGCGACGTATAGTGTTTACCTTGCCAATGAATATCCGCAGTTACACTTGGCGCACCTTCGTAAGCTTCGATAAACCGTAGATCAATCGCTGTATCTTCTGCATGGTCAGTAACTATTTTAGACTGTTCGAAAAATAAATTGGCCAAATGCGTGAACATTCGAATCCAGTCTTGTGGGAACTGTTGATTAACATATAATTGCTGCATCGTTTTCTCCTACTCTCCATCCGTTTAAAAAAACCGGCCAAGGCCGGTTTCGATGTGTCTATTCATTAAAATCCTTCATATAAGTCTTGGACAGGTTTCAATACTACACGGTTTATTTCTTCAATTAACTCGCTAAGTTTCATTTCTGCTGTTAGCATAGCTAGGATTTTCGGATCTTCTTGAGCCAATTGAGCTGTTTTCTGTGCGTGTTCAAGCTCATCTCCCTCAATCTCTTCGCCTGCCATTTGTTTCTGTTGCAAATTCATTTGGATTTCACGGAAGCTTTCGAACAATGCAAGGGCTTGCTCGTCACTTTTCACATCAGCCATTGCTGTTTTCACCGCTACATACTCATCCGTCTTGCGTAAAGTAGATTCTAATTTGTTCATATCATCATAAATGTTTACTGACATACTATCTCCTCCTACAATCCATTTAGTGTAAGCGCAATAATTCCTTGCACAATTCCAATGATCCCACCCAGAAATGCGCCGAGAACCGTAATCATCTTAAACTCTCTACGTGAAATGCCGAGAACTAGATCTTCTAGAACCGCCACCGGGAACGTGTCTACCTGCTCTTTCACCATTTCATCAAGCTTAAGTTTCTTCAATGATTGTTCAAGCTGCGCTTCCGCCTGAGAGAATAAAAAGCTCACAAGCTTTGGTGTTACTTGATTAGCTGTCCACGTAGAACCTTGTGGCCAATAGTATGACAAGCTATGATCAAGTCTTTCATGTACTGCCAATTGATCGAGTGCATATTTTCTCACTGAAGCAAACACACTATCAAAATCGAATCCAGACGTCAACTGTTCCATCGGTTGTTGTTGAACATTATGCCACTCTTTCCGAATCAGTTGATCTATTAAATCTTTTGTTCCAGGTGCTTCTATAAATCGCAAAGCTTCCCGTTGAACCTTGCCGACCAGTGACTCCGATTCTCCAAAAAACATATTGAGCATGCCACCGAATGTTCCTTTGGAAGCCAAGAAATCATCGATTAACTTTTGGAATGTCTGTCTTCCTTCTGCCGAATCAACAAACTGACTTGCGCGTAGTAATATAAAGTCAGAGGCTAAAGGAATTCTTTCTTCGATTTGTTGTTGCCAACGAAGTGGCATGACTTCTTCCACTGTACCTGTTGTCACTTTTTCTTTCATCTCGTAAAGTTGCTGATCAATCAATGTAACCAACTTTTCTTCCACTTGGTCAGGAAGTTTGTCGGCACCCGCAAGCTGAAGCCAGTCGGTCAATGTCTTATCTGATTGCAGAATGTATTGATCCATTTTACTTTGGACAAATACCTCTACACGTTTTTCCATTTCAGGCGTCAACATCTTTTTCCTGAATAGATCAGGTGTCAGCAAATAATTTGTTACCGTTTTACCAAGCTGAGTCGCCAATTCATTTCGACGTTTCGGGATCAAGCCGGGTGTGAATGGCAAACGGGTTTTTCCAATGTATTTTGCCTCATGCGGTCTGAACAACATCTTAATCGCCAGATGATTCGTTACCCCACCTATTAATGCGCCAATAAACGCCATGAACAAAATAGTTAGCACTATTTTCAATCGCTTCACCTTATTCCACTTGGTCTTCGTTCCAATTATAACAAAAACCAGCTGAATGAAAAGCAATTAGAGGCGGAGATTTCTGACTTTACATTTGATAGCCGTTCAGGTACGTTGCAAGTAGAGTATTACTTACCATGAACCTATGTTTTACATACCAACAAAGGAGGCTTTCATTTCATTGAAGAAAGAAATTATTGACCATTTGGGAAGAACGGTTGTGTATAACTTCCCACCTAAACGAATCGTTACGTTATGTCCTGGTATTACGGAAACTTTATTCGGTATTGGCCTTGAGAATGAAATCGTCGGACGCACACGTTACTGTATTTATCCCGAACAAGCTAAGAACGTTCCCGCAGTTGCAGGAACAAAAGATCTGAAATTGGAAAAGATACATGAAGTACAACCTGATTTAATCATTATGGAAAAAGAAGAAAACACAAAAGAGATGGTTGAAATTCTTTCCGAGTTCTATCCAGTATATGTAGCAGAAGTACAGACGATCGAAGAAGCCTATAGAATGATTACAGATATGGGATCATTGACTGATCGAGAGCAACAGTCCGAATCGCTTGTTACGGAAATTAAGCAAGCATTCGCGGAACTCCCTACTCTTCCTGCTGCACGGGTCGCCTATGTCATTTGGCAAAAACCTTATATGGTTGTAGGCAAAGACACCTATATCAACTCATTGTTGCAAAAGCTCGGTTTTATCACACCTTTTGTCGAATCGCTTGATCGCTATCCAGCGGTAACGAAAGAGCAATTCAAGGAAGCTAATCTCGACTTAGTATTGCTGTCATCCGAACCATATCCCTTTAAAGAAAAACAGCTAGTTCAATTCCAAGAAATGCTACCAGATTCAGCTATTCAATTAATTGATGGCGAAATGTTCTGGTATGGGGTTCGGATGCTTGAAGGTGCCAAGTATTTCAAAAACTTTTCATTCGACGTTTGATTTAATTTGCTCCATTGAATATGGTAGACATTCGAATCGCATGCTCCATATCATCATGTAAAGCGATAAAAATTGGATCATATGCCTCTTCAAACGGAATCGTTAGAAACATTTCCTTACATTGTTCTACTGCTTCTAGTTCAAAAACTAACGCGTTTTTGGCTGATTCTTTTAAATTCGTACAAGGCGCTGTTTTTTTCGGATTTGGTACAAACTCGTTCGTTAGTAGATAATACAACTGCTGGAACATCTCGTAATGACTTTTTTCATCCTCATATGCATGGCGAATGAATTCCTGCCACAGCAAATCATTCGTTAGTTGGTACATGGACTTATAATAAAAATACGACTTATACTTTTCCTCGACTGCATTACGTAGTTGAGTAACAAACACACACTCATCCTTTCGTTCCTTTTGGTCAGTTTATGAAACGAACGAACGGGATATCACTAATGGAACAGTAAAGGAGAAAACAATATGCTACAACACTTCAGTTATAAAAAAATGTTTGAAGACACTGATCTACCAGGCTGGACCATTTCATTCTATTACCAAAACAAACAATACAAAGGCGACTATCATAAAGACGGCACGGTTAACTGGACTAACGGCACACCGCCAGATGAAGAAAACGTCTTGCGGATGGTTCATGACCTGATGACTTACCACGTCTATGAATGAGATCCACGTAAACCGACCATCCTCTAACTAGAGGAGGTGCTTTTATGGGCAAAGAACAATCAAAAGGTAAACAACAGTTAGAAAAAGAGCGTTTGAAGATACAAAACCAAAAAACTGAAAACGTCTTTGAAGACAAAAGCCGCATCCCTGACGAACAAAATGCTTTTAAAGAAACTCAACCACGATATGGCGAGTAACAGTTTGATCTAAGACTGAAGACATTTTCCTTGTGTAAAGGACTTGGTCTTCAGTCTTTTTTACAAAGTTTTACTACTTGAGTAAATGACAAAATTGATGCCAACTAGAAGATAATTTCTTCGTACAGCGGTGTTGTCACACCCTCCTTCACTCGATATATCGACACATTATGTATCCCTAAAATGATTTATTCCATTCTGTAAGCAAATCGAATTGTAATTTCTCTATAAATAAATTATTATAAAAGATAACTAACTTTACTTTACAGGAGGTGTACGCTTTGTTCTTTTCCCTCATTTGGGTTAAGCGCGAAGCTATTATTTGGATATTGCCATACGATTGGCAGCATTTGCTGCCTTGATCGCAATCACCGCTTTCTTTGTTGCGTGTGAATTCGCAATCGTGAAAGTCCGCTCATCACGTCTCGACCAATTAATCGATGAAGGTAATCAACGCGCGGTTCTTTCAAAAAAAATTGCCGATAACTTAGATGAATATTTATCCGCTTGTCAGCTCGGAATTACGATTTCGGCTCTTGGCTTAGGTATGCTCGGGGAACCAACAGTTCGCATGATGCTAGCTCCCATTTTCGACATGTTTATGCTCGATGCCAATGTCGAAACCATTCTTTCATTCACTATCGCTTTAGCGATTGTCACCTATTTGCATGTCGTGGTCGGAGAACTCGCTCCAAAGACCATCGCATTGCACAAGGCGGAAGAATTATCCCTATCCCTTGCCGTCCCATTAAATCTATTTTACCGTCTTATGTACCCGGTCATTAAAGGAATGAACGGATCGGCACGTCTTGTTACACGATTGCTAGGCTTCAAATCCATTTCCGAACTAGAAGTAGGTCATACAGAAGAAGAATTGCGCATTATCTTATCCGATAGTTTGCGTAGCGGGGAAATCAATCAAGCAGAGTACAAATACGTCAATCGTATTTTCGAGTTTGATGATCGAGTCGCAAAAGAAATTATGCTGCCACGAACAGAAATGATGACAGTCGAGAAGGATATGACATTATCTGAAGTGTTTGAATTGCTCGGGGTAGAACAGTTTACTCGTTATCCAATTATCGATGGAGACAAAGATCATGTCATCGGACTCATCAATATGAAACATTTGCTAACAGCCTATATTAAAGATCCGTCAAATGGCAGTAAATCGGTCGTCAACTATATGCAGCCGATTATCCGAGTGATCGAAACAATTCCGATCGGAGATTTGCTCTTAAAGATCCAGCGCGAACGTATTCATATGGCTGTTCTATTGGATGAATATGGAGGGACTTCCGGTCTCGTCACCATTGAAGACATACTAGAAGAAATTGTTGGTGAAATCCGCGATGAATTCGACATGGATGAACTACCTGAACTTCAAGTTGTCGGTACGGACCACTATATTTTAGATGCTAAAATGCTGATTGAAAACGTCAATCACGCATTGAATATCGAAATTCTCGAAGAAGATATTGATACGATCGGCGGTTGGTTCATGGATCAACGCTTTGAAGCTATACAAGGCGAAAAGATTATTGAACAAGGATATGAGTTTACTGTTAAAGAAGTAGACGGTAATCACATTCTGTATCTAGAAGCCAAAAAACAACCTTCCGATATAGCAACCAATGAAACTACCGACTCTTCCAAATAAAGCTTTCCCGCTTAAACGGGAAAGCTTTTGTCAATTATCTAATCGTAAGGAGATGCTCCATGAATAAAAAACAGGAAAACTGGCTCCTCTCCATGTGGGCCGTCGCACTCATCGCTACACTTGGTTCATTGTATTTCTCTGAAATCAAAGGCTATACTCCTTGTACGATGTGCTGGTATCAACGGATTTTCATGTATCCTATTGTCTTAATCGGTTTGATCGCACTCATTCAGAAAAACATTTCGATTGCTTGGACTACAGCTTCGTTCGCTTTCATCGGAGGCTGTATCTCTCTCTATCACTACGGCATTCAGAAACTGGCTTTCTTACAAGACAGCGCACCTGAATGTGGTGGGACTTCTTGTACAGGTGCCTATATCAATTATTTCGGCTTTATTACGATTCCTTTTCTTGCATTGATAGCATTCGCTTTTATTTTTATCGCAAGTCTTGTAATCTTAAAACAGACAAAGGAGTGAACCACATTGAAAAAGTTATTAATGATTGGTGGAATTATTGTCGTGATCTTCATTTTGATCATCGTCCTCAATAATAAATCCAACGAAACCAAATTGGCTGACAACCCATACGGTACAAATAATCTACAGCAATCCACTATTGATTTATTGGACAACGAAAGTTACCAGAACGTCGCACTTCCTGAAGAAATATTCGAAAAGATTGAAAGCGGCGAGCCAACAACCGTTTATTACTTCAGTCCCGAATGCCCGCACTGTATGGACATGACTCCGCGGTTGATGCCGATTGCAGACGAATATGATGCACATGTCTATCAATATAACCTAATCGAGTTCGGGGATCAGATGAAGCAGGAATATGATATAACAGCATGGCCTGCACTCGTCCACTATAAAGATGGAAAAGAACAAGGCAGAACAGTCGGCTCACAGCCTGACGATCAAATTAGAGCATTCTTTGATGAATTCGAGAGCAACTAAGGAGACTACGTAGATGACAAGTTTTCATTATACAACTGAACAACCCGGTGAGACGATCGAAAAATTACTGAGAGAACAATGGCAAGGCGGTAAGAAATCAGTTCACCAAATGCGCATGGATAAGAGCGTAACGGATACAGAAGGCCAACCAGTGGAATGGAAAGAACCTCTCCCCGAAGGCACAGAACTGATCTTTAGTTTCTCAGAAGCACAGTCCGACTACAAACCAGAACCTTCCGACTCCTTACGTGTGCTATGGGAAGACGAGCATATACTTGCGGTACACAAACCCGCTGGCGTGTCCGTACACCCAGAACACGTACCTGGTACCGGCACATTGATGAACGAAGTCATGGGATATATCGACGCAAAAGGTGGTAGCTATGCAGAGCATATCCATCGCCTAGATCAGCACACGGCTGGAGTTTTGCTTATCGCAAAACATCCACTAGCAAAAACGATGTTCGACCGTATGTTGGAACAGAATCAAATCGAACGATATTATACAGCTGAACTTGAAGGCCAGCTAAGAAAACCGCGTGGCACAATTAATATGCCAATTGGTAAAGATCGTTATCATGCCACAAAGCGAAGAGTATCACCTTCCGGCCAATCGGCGGTCACGCATTTTAAAGTGATTGAACGTAAAACGGATACGACACTGGTTGAAGCTCAGTTGGAAACAGGCCGAACACACCAAATTCGTGTCCACTTCTCTCATATGGGTCACCCCGTAGTTGGAGATCAGCTATATGGCAGCGAAACGATGTCAAGAGGACCATATAAGCTAGTCGCTACAAAAGTCGCTTTTACACATCCCATTACTTCAGAGTTGATCGTAGTGGAAACTGAATAAGACGAAACAGAGCTGTCCAAGAGGTCGTTTGGCTACGACTTCCTGGACAGCTCTTTTCTACTCTTGTTAACCACATGGCATTGTATGTGTCGGAATAGGAATAAGCGTCCGCCAGTTGAAGCTTCATTACACATGTTACTTTCGAGGTCTTCTCTATTGCCATAGTATGTAATTCCTGAACTTAGAAAAATGTAAAAAAACGCCCTGGAGTATGATTACTTCCAGGACATCTGTATAGTATTATTCCACCAACAACTGCTGAATTCCGCTTTCCAGACGCTGATCTACTTCCTTAGCATCCTCGATATGCTCTACAATAAGTTCATGTGCAGATGAGAATAATGAATTTGCCTTTTGTAACTCTCTTTGCATAAGCGTGGATAATTCATTCTGCTCTACAATCATCTTTTCAATTGAGGAAATATCAACCTGACTCCCTTTAACCGTCTCCAAAATATGATCAATCTTAGATGCAGTCTGTAAACTGACCGCTATTCCTTGTTCAATCAACTTCGAACTTTTCTTTGTAGCTTCCAACGCTTCCAAAATTTCCTCTTTAAGAGAATTCGTTAATTGCTGGATATCTTTTGTACTGGTCGACGTGCTCTCTGCCAGTTTTCGTACTTCTTGTGCGACGACAGAAAACCCTTTGCCATACTCGCCTGCTCTTGCCGCCTCAATTGAAGCATTCAATGCTAAGAGATTAGTTTGCGCAGCGATGTTTTCGATGACACCGACAATCGACTGGATTTCTACAGACCGCTCACTCAATTGCGACATACTATCTTCCGACTCTTTCATATGCATACCTAGATCATTCATGACTTGAGCGGTTAACCTCACATCATCTGCACCAGTTTCCGCTTCTTTTACCATATATAATGATTTTTCTTCCAATGAATGACCATTTTCTTGCAACTGTGAAGAGGATTCAATCGTTTTGTCACTTAGCTTCTGTATTACATGAAAGCTTGATTCGATGTCAGATACTGCATCACCTAAGACATGGTGTTGAGCATTCACTTTTTCGTGTTGTGCAACTGCAGCAGTCAATTCTGTCTCTACTTTTTTGTAACGGCGGTTATCTGTTTGCTCTACTTGTAGAGGTGTCGTTTGTATGATCGTTTTGTCTTCCATTAGGCGCCTATCCGGTTGCCTTCTAAATATCCCCATGTTCTTCCTCCCTTTTACTCATTAGACCCATTTAATACGTGTCTGGATCCGTACCTGTCCGTTCATTACGGTTTAATGCGTCGATCATCGACATATCCGAAAGTGTTAATTCAAAATCTGCCACTTCACTATTTTCGGTAATCCGGTCAAATGATACAGACTTCGGAATAACGATCAATCCTTTTTGGATATGCCATCTAATAATAACCTGTGCCACAGTCTTTCCGTACTGCGCAGCGATTGCTGTGAGTGTTGCATCTTCAAGAATTTGCCCTCTGGCTAGTGGACTCCAAGAAGTTACCGCAATTTGATGGTCACTGCAAAAATGTCGCAATGGCTCTTGAGTTAAACGGGGATGAAGTTCTATTTGATTTACCATAGGACGGATATTGGCAATCGTAAATATCTCTTGTAAATGAGCTTCATGATGATTCGAGACACCAGTAGCTCGAATCAACTTTTCATCGTAAAGTCTTTCAATTGCGCGATATGTATCCACATAACTTCCAGTAACAGGCCAATGTGTCAAATACAAGTCCAAGTAATTCATGTCCAATCTAGTTAATGAACGTTCGAAAGCACGCAGTGTTTCATCGTATCCTTGTTCATCATTCCATACTTTTGAAGTCACAAATAAGTCTTCACGCGCAATACCGGAGTGACGGATTGCCTCTCCTACCGCTTGTTCATTATTATATATAGAAGCTGTATCAATTGCGCGGTAGCCTAGTGAAACCGCTTTCTCAATGGCTTGCATAGTTCGCTCGGGTTCTGTCATTTTATATGTACCTAAACCGAACTGCGGCATTTGCACACCGTTGCTCAGTATAACCATCTGATCAAAAATCGTTGACATGAAAAAATCCTCCTTTATACACTCATAATGTAATTGTACATTATTTCATAGAATATACGAAACCTTTTTCGATATAACAGGTTGATTTCTTCTTAAATAACGAATATTATTGTCTATGGACTTTATTATGTTCGTAATATAAGGAGAGAATACACAGTGTTTCAATTAAAGAAGAATCAAACGACTGTCAAAACAGAACTACTGGCGGGGATGACTACCTTCCTGACAATGGTCTATATCGTCATCGTCAATCCCATTATTTTATCGGAGGCCGGTGTTCCATTTGACCAAGTCTTTTTAGCCACTATAATAGCTACTGTCATCGGGACTCTTTGGATGGCCTTATTCGCAAATTATCCAATCGCCATTGCACCTGGTATGGGATTGAATGCGTATTTTGCTTCTGTCGTCATTGGGTCTAACGGTCAACTCGATTACTTGACAGCATTTTCTGCAGTCTTTATAGCGGGTCTAATTTTCATATTATTATCGATGACTTCTTTCCGGGAAAAGCTAATAGAAGGAATTCCTGAAAACCTTAAACACGGAATTACAGCGGGAATCGGTTTATTTATCGCATTCATCGGACTACGATTATCAGGTTTAGTAGTTCCTCATGAATCCAACATTGTACAACTCGGTGAACTTACCTCACCTGCTGTATTGCTAACGTTGTTCGGATTGCTTGTGACCATTATTCTTATGAACCGCAATGTCTATGGTGCTATTTTTATAGGTATGATTGCAACCGGCATCGTCGCTTTCTTCACGAAACAGCTACAATTTGATGGCGTAGTGAAAATGCCTCATCTGCCTGAAGGTATTCTTGTATGGAATCCAGCACTAGCAATGGGAGATGTCATTTCTTATGGTTTATACGGTGTTGTCCTATCATTTCTACTCGTTACTCTATTCGATACAACCGGAACAATGATTGGTGTAGCCAAGCAAGCTGGACTCATGAAAGGTAAATCGCTACCTCGTGCTCGCCATGCGCTTCTAGCCGACTCTGTAGCCGCCACAGTCGGCTCAATGGTCGGAACCAGCCCTACGTCCGCTTACGTCGAGTCGTCCTCTGGCGTAGCTGTAGGCGGTCGTACAGGCTTGACTACATTAACAGTTGCAGTGCTATTCATAGCCGCAGCGTTTTTCAGTCCGATCGTCAGTGCCTTATCCGGCGTCGCAGCCATTACGGCACCTGCTTTGATCATTGTAGGCAGTTTGATGATCGGTGCAGTGAAAAATATAGACTGGGACTCATTCGACGAATCGTTCCCAGCATTTCTAGTTATTTTAACGATGCCACTGACTTCAAGTATTGCGACAGGTATCGCGCTTGGGTTCATCACATACCCATTACTGAAGATTACAAAAGGGCAAGGTAAGTCAGTTCCGCTGTTGATGTATATCTTTGCAGTATTATTCACCTATCAGTTGCTATTCCTGCCTCATTAAGATTTGTTAGTAAGCTGTCACATAAAATGACGAAGAATATTTCATTTATACAATTTTTACGGTATACTGTATGAAGGACTATCGATTTCATAGGAGGTACAAACAATGCGACTCATTCTAATTATGGCCGTTTCTTTTGCATTCTTATCTGCCATCTTGACTGGCGGATATGAAAATAAGCCAGGCGAATCAAAAACGAATCAAATGAAATAAATAAAAAAGGGATTGGCCATGAGCCAATCCTTTTTTTATATTATGTTAAATGTGCAAATCCTTGTTGACGAAGCGCTTCATAGATAAGAATCGCAGCAGTATTCGACAAGTTCAATGAACGGATATGCTCATTGTTCATCGGAATACGCAAACAACTCTCTTTATACTTCTCTGTTATTTCATTCGGCAATCCAGTTGTCTCTTTGCCAAACACAAAGAAAATATCCTGATCAGTATCCGAATAATCAAACGTGTCATAGCTCGTCTCTCCGAATTTGGTTATGAAATAAAACTCACCCTCCGGATACGCGTCTAAAAACTCTTGGATCCCATCGTGATACGTAATATCAACATGTTCCCAGTAATCCAGTCCCGCACGTTTCAACATTTTATCTTCAGTAGAAAAACCAAGTGGCTTTATTAAATGAAGAGCTGTATCAGTCCCCGCACACGTACGTGAAATATTCCCCGTATTCGCGGGTATTTGTGGTTCGAATAATGCAACATGAATCGTCATCTTACTACCTTCTTTCAATTAATGTACAGCTGTTCCATAGCTTGCGTAATTTCACTCACGACAAACTCCTCTTCTTCCATAACCAAACATTCTTTCAGCACCTCTTGTGCGTCTGTCGTTCCAATCTCCCCAAGTGCCCAGGCCGCTGTTCCTCTAATCATCGGTCGCGGATCTTCTTTAATCAATCGGGTGAGTTCCGGTATCGCCGATTCATCTTTAAAATGAGCCAATGCAATGAGCGCATTTCGCTGAATCGGATTCTTCCCGCGCCAAGAGCCCGACATATGGCCATATTGCTCTTTAAATTGCCGATTGGATAATGACAATAGTGACAGTAACAAAGGTTTAACGAGCTCTGGCTCAGGCGTGAATGCAAGTTGATGCTGGTGATTCATTCCTTTGTTTTTTGGACAAACGGTTTGGCATGTATCACATCCATACAATCGATTTCCGATCTTGTGACGGAATTCTTCAGGTACAGGTTTCTTTGTTTGTGTCAAAAACGCAATACAACGCTGTGCATTCAATTGTCCAGGCTGTATAAGCGCACCAGTCGGACAAGCATCCAAACATAAATTACAGTCTAGACATTGATCTTCCATCGGCTCATCTGGTGTAAATGGCAGATTTGTAATCATTTCACCCAGATAAACGTAGGATCCGAACTCAGGTGTAATGATGGAACAATTCTTAGCTGACCAACCGATACCCGCACGTTCTGCTACAGCACGATCTACAAGTTCTCCTGTATCCACCATAGAACGAAGTCGCGCATCTGGTACCTTAGTCAGAATAAATAACTCGAGCTGTGCTAGTTTGTCACGCAACACGGTGTGATAATCTTCACCCCAAGAAGCCCTGCAAAACATACCGCGACGTTCCCCTTTTCTCCCACGAGGACTATTCGACATTTTCGAGGGGTATGCAACGGCTATAGAAATGATACTCTCTGCTTGATCTAGTAATAATAAAGGCTCCGTTCGTTTCTCAATATCCGACTCTTCAAAACCCGATTGATAGTTCAATCGTTGCTGTTGTTTTAAACGATCTTTCAATTTCACAAACGGGGCTGCTGTCGTAAAACCAATTTTGTCAATTCCAATGGACGCCGCAAACGTTTGTATTTCATGCTGTAACTGAGCGACATTCACCATTCCCCGCCTCCCTTATGATAAGATGAAGTAAAATTACAAGCAGGTGATACTGATGCAACTTACTATTGATACTTCTATATTCTCGAAAATTCCTGATTTTAAATTAGGCATAATCTATTATAACAAAACAATCGTCTCCGCATCACCTCAGATGCTAAAAGGACGACTACAATTATTCCAAGAACAACTATACTTCGAGCTACTCGATAAAGATTTCACGGATTTTAACGGTCTAGCAGAGTGGCGATCCATTTGGACAACTCTTGGTGCAGACCCGTCGACTAAGCCACCAGCTCTTCAATTACTCTTACAACAGATCAAAGATCGTCACTATACTCCATCCTTCCATAGTGCAGAAGATCTGAATACGTTCTTTTCCTTGCAATACGAAATTCCGACTGTTATTTACGATGCGGACAAAATAGCAGGAGATATTATGTTGTCTATCGGCACCGCTGAGGATGGCTACGAAGGATTGAATAATCAATTCAATACCTTGGAAAACATCTTACTCCTAAGCGACGGTTACAGTCCATTCGGTAGTCCATATGTTGATTCTATACGAACAGCCGTAACAGAGGAAACAGAAAACATCATCCAACTTCTTTTCATTCGCCCTTCGTTGGAGCAAGATCAGGCTTTACAACTAACTAATGCTTGCGGCAAAATGTTCACAAGCATCAACGGTGGGGACTATCAAAGCTCTGTATTGGATAGACAGAATCCTAACTTCATCCTAACAAAAGAGGTGGAACAATGAATATTACATTAGCTGAAGGCATTAAATTAAAAAGCATTCTATCTAAACAAATACGTGAACTAGAAACAGAAGCCCAACGAGTGGCTTTCATAACGGTTGAAAAAGGCGCGCCACGTCCGATAATCAGCCGAACATTACAAGATGTAGAAGCTGAAATGGAACAAGTGAGACTAGACCAACGCAAACTAGATTATCTCATCTACGTAGCAAACAGTACAAATACAGTAGAATTCGAAGGCAAACAACTACCATTAGTTGAAGCCATTGAACTGGCTATCCAATTGCGTGCAAAGTCTTCTTACTATAAACAATTTTCTTTAGCGAGTAAAGAAGAAATACAATACGGTTTTGCCGAATCGACTACAGTTTATCGAGTGGCTTTGTTTGATCCAGAAGAGTATCGACTGAAAGCACAGCAAGCAGAAAAAGCAGCTCATCAATTATCGAATCGTATCAACATGAAAAACTATTCAATCGTTCTAGACTTCGATGGCGCCAACTACTTTTAACCTCAAAAAGGTGAGACTCCTTTTTGAGGCATAGAGTGGGAAATATGTACTTAAACTTGCTAAACCAATTACACATTACCCTTTACACATTGACCAATGACCTATTACCAACCACGTCCATGGCAATGAACCCTTACTGAGTAACACCCTTCCATATTTCCCCTCTGTGGCCTGCTACCTGTCATTTTGACAGATAGCAGGCGTTTTTTGTGTTTTTTAAAATAACAGGACTATAGCATAACTACACCAAAGATATATGATACTCCATTGATTCATTCGTTTCCGAACAAAACTATCGTACAACTAATTCAAATTGCTCTTTATGCGTATATAAAAAAAATGTAGATACTAGTTTATATCCGTTCGACTAAGTCAAACATACTTCAATTTCTCTACTATCTACCATTCCTTCCCAACACGGATCTTTTGCTAATTCCGCTTTCCGTAATATGAAATAAGCAAAGAAAAATTTATCTTTGTGCATACTACATAAACTTTATTATTATGGTCATCTTAATCTACATCTAACTTATTAAAAATAACTTTGTAAGGGGTTTTTGCATTGAGTATAGGAGAAAGCACGTTATCCATTTTTGCTTTGGGTGGCATCAATGAAATTGGTAAAAATATGTACGTACTACAATATGAAGAGGATATCATCATTATCGATTGCGGTGCCAAGTTCCCAGATGAAACTTTATTAGGGGTAGATTTAATTATTCAAGATATATCCTATTTGCAAAAGAACAAAGATAAAATTCGTGCATTGATTGTGACTCACGGACATGAAGATCATATCGGTGGTATTCCATATTTACTAAAACAGCTACGTATCCCCGTGTATGCAACTAAATTAACGCTCGGATTAATTAAATTGAAATTGAAAGAACATGGCCTTCTACGTACAACGGAACTGAAGACGATTCATGCGGATTCGAATGTCGAAGCCGGTACGATCAACATGACATTCTTCAATGTAAATCATAGTATTCCGGATTGTCTAGGAATAGCGATTCATACACCAGAAGGGACTGTGGTACACACAGGCGACTTCAAGTTTGATTTAACACCTATAAATGGAAAGTATCCAGATTTTCATAAAATGACCGAAATTGGGGACCGCGGAGTGTTGCTTTTATTATCCGAGAGCACGAATGCTGAACGTCCAGGTTTCACACAATCTGAACGGGTCGTTGGCGAACATATTGAAGATGCATTTCGTAAGGCCAATCAAAAAATCTTTATCTCTACATTCGCATCCAATGTGTATCGTGTTCAGCAAATTATTAACGCCGCAACTAAAACAAATCGAAAGGTTGCGTTGCTTGGTAGAAGTATGGTCAACATTGTATCTGTTGCAGCGGAACTTGGATATTTAACAATACCTGATGGCACTTTGATAGAAGCTAATGAAATCAATCGGATGGCACCTGAACGAGTTGCCATTATTTGTACAGGCAGTCAAGGTGAGCCTATGGCAGCTTTATCACGCTTATCCACTTCAACGTACCGCCAAGTATCTGTATTAGCTGGAGATACCGTCATTCTTGCATCAAGCCCTATACCTGGTAATGAAAAAAGTGTGTCACGCATCATCGATAATTTATTCCATTTAGGGGCCAAGGTACTCTATGGATCCGGTAGCACATCCGGTATGCATGTTTCAGGACACGCCTTCCAGGAAGAATTAAAACTCATGCTCACCTTGATGAAGCCAACTTATTTCATCCCGATTCATGGTGAGTTCCGCATGCTTCAGCAACATCGAACATTAGCCGAATCCGTAGGAGTAAAGAGTGAAAACATCTTCATCATTAACAATGGTGATGTAGTAGATATTAACAATACTGTCGCTAGCCAAACAAGACGCATACAAGCTGGTAGCGTATTTGTGGACGGGCTAAGCGTTGGAGATGTCGGGAAAATTGTATTACGTGATCGTAAATTGCTTTCAGAAGAAGGAATGTTAATTATTGTGATTTCCCTAAGCAAAGCGGATGGGAAAATCATTTCTAACCCCGAGATCATTTCCCGTGGATTCGTCTATGAACGTGCTGCAGAAGATATTCTGCATGAAGTGAATCAGCTAGTTATTACGATCATTAATGAATCAAGACAATCGAATGGAGATAAAACTAGCGAATTAAAACATCATCTGAAAAAGGCAATTGAGCAGCTCTTATATACCCAAACAAAAAGAAGACCGATGATTCTTCCGTTCGTAATTGAAATATGAAACTGATGTAATAATTTCCAAAACCCTTTTAGGAATAACAGAACATTTACATGCCTTGCGGAGTTGTTTGATGGTCCGTCATCTTTCATTCCATTGTGCCTGCCAACAGGCTCCTTTTGTTTATGTGAATAGAAAAGAATAAACAGGCAAACAATATACCTATACCATTTTTTAAATTGAAAGGAATGCTTTCCAATGACCAATCATATTCAGGAAGGTATCTCGGAATGCGAGAGAGCGTTAACGCATATGAACAATGCTTTACCAATGGCCCATCATGAAGCTAAACAGAAAATGCAACATGCTGTAAAAGATCTAGAAGAATGTATTGCTAAATGCTGCGAATTATTGCAATGAATGAAACACTGTGAAATAATTTAGTTTTTATGTACAAAATCCTGAATATTCATTTTGAACAAAATTGTCTTGGAGGCTATAAACGCAGTTATTGTATTTTCCAACATCAATACACAAGATGACAATTGCAGCTATGCTTATGTTGCATCTGACATGAAGTTTCTGCGAGTATGTACACCAAGCCAGCCACATCAACGGTTGGCTTTTCCTACATAGGCCATCATTCTCCCTTCAAGTAAAATTGTGACGCAGACCTATATACTTTCATGTCGTGTACACCACTTATTTTGTAATAAATTTCTATACTATTTTATTTTAGAAAGGATAATTTAAAATGGATCTCAATCTCGTTTGGCAAACAGTCCTTATTTTCATAATAGGAACTATATTTTTAAGAATTGGTGGAAGAAAAACCATTTCACAAATGACTATTCCCCAAACTGTGATCATAATTTCAATTGGTACTTTGCTAATCCAACCAGTTGCAGGTCATGGTCTTAAGAACACCTTTATGGTAGCTGGTTTATTAATACTTCTCTTACTAGCAGCCGAATATATCCAATTAAAAATTGACAAAGCGGAAGGTACTTTGTCAGGTAAAGCAGTACCTGTTATTGAAAACGGAACATTAAATGAGAGTAATTTAAAGAAACATCGGTTAACTGTAGATAGACTAGAAGAGCGCTTAAGGCAAGTGGGTGTTACACATATTAGTGATGTTCAATATGCTACACTTGAAACCAGTGGACAGTTAGGTTATACGTTAAAATCAAACAAGCAGCCTGCAACCAAGCAAGATATTCAAGACCTTCATGATTTAATTAGTAACAATAATACAAAAACACCCCGACATTCTGCTAATCAAAGCAATAATATTTTCACCGAGACCTTACAAGAGAATATACAAGGAATACAAAATAGCAAGGGAAATTCAGATGTTCCAAAACATTTACAATAGAAAATTTCCATCAACCTTAAATTCTAACAAAATGATGATTATAGACACTCTACTCTGCTATAGCGTCGCATTAGGATCCCCCCTCTTTTGCGACTGCTATATTCATGCGTTTACATAGTAACAATTTGGATCTGAATATTATTTAATGTAATATTGGAGATTAGGGGGGATTAAAAATGAGTCACAATCATAACCATGCACATGGTACAAACAAAAAAGCCTTATTGATTAGCTTTATAATCATTACAATTTATATGATTATTGAAGCGATAGGAGGATTCCTTACTAATAGTCTTGCTTTATTATCCGATGCAGGGCATATGTTAAGTGACTCCATATCACTTGGGGTTGGTCTATTGGCCTTTACATTGGGAGAGAAGACTGCAAATTATAGTAAAACCTATGGATATAAGCGTTTTGAAATACTAGCCGCTATATTTAATGGGGTTACACTTATACTAATTTCAATCTACATATTTTATGAAGCTTTCCATCGTTTAGCAGAGCCACCTGCAGTCGCATCGACTGGTATGTTATTTATTGCCTCCATTGGCTTACTAATAAATATTCTTGTTGCATGGATACTCATGCGCAAAGGTGATACAAAAGGAAACTTAAACATACGTGCTGCATTTCTTCATGTAATTGGTGATCTATTAGGATCTGTTGGTGCAGTTATTGCTGCATTACTCATTATGTTTTTAGGGTGGAATCTAGCGGATCCAATAGCAAGTGTTATTGTTGCTATTCTCGTTTTGATAAGTGGTTGGCGAGTAACCAAAGACGCAGTACATATATTAATGGAAGGTACTCCAGAAGATGTTGATGTAGATGAAGTGATCCAAACAATAGAAAACGTAACCGGTATTATAAGCATCCACGATTTACATGTATGGAGCATTACAAGTGGACAAAATGCTTTATCTTGTCATGCGGTAATTAATGGAGCCTTAACTGTGCAAGAGAGCCAAAAAATATTACGAACAATAGAACAGGAATTAATTCAAAAAAATATCCATCATGTAACGATTCAGATGGAGAGCGGTGATCATTCACATGACGACTCCTTAATTTGTAAAATTAATCAAGAGTCTGAATAACTTAAGAATACCTCCATTAATATTCATCTGTTTTTCTTTAGTAAAGCATCAAAATATGGTTCTAAATCAAACGTTCGGGTGATGTAACTCGCACATCATCCTTCAACCTAAATGAACCCCAATTTCTTTATACTGTATGTTTAATAAGATTTTCGCTCTAAAGTGATCGAAACGTTTAAAGCCATAGGCATTGCGTTTCATCACTTTTGTTTTGTTATTAATACCTTCTAGGAGGTCGTTCGAGTACTTAAAGGAGAAACTGTATAGAATCTTTACCTGCCAGTTTTTAAGCGTTTGAATCGCTTTTAAAAACGCTGGAATGTGCCCTTTCTCTCCCTTTCGGTAAAAGTCTTGTACTCTTCTTTTCACCTCGACTAAATCGTCTGTTGTCTTTGCCCCAATCAAACCATTCACAATAGGCTTCCTTTAATTCGTAAGCGGTCTTCAACTCGTCCGACATACTTAGATAGCGATTCAGATACCAACGATGTTTGTCAGTTAGTTTTTCACTTCGCTTGTAAAGCACGTGTCGCATGTGCTTACACTTCTTACGGTCATATGCATGCCACTCTCTCTGAACTTTACGTCGTGCTTCGTCAATTGCCCAATAAATATACCGACAGTAATGAAAGCGGTCAGCGACAATGACTGGGCGACCTAACGCCGTCTTCACAGCTGCTTTAAAGCTTGGGTTCATATCCATCCCCACCAGTTCAACGTCAGCTCCATATTGATAAAGGTAATCTTTGATGGTGTCTTTCCTGCGGTTCGACAAGATATCTAGGGGTTCATGAGTTTCTGCATCCGCGATGACAATTGATAGGTACCGGCATCTGTATCGCCTTTATATCCATCAATCGCAATCGCTTTAGGCAATCTACCTCCTTTTTTCAATTCATTTTTCGCTACTTCTTTGAAACGGCGAATCACAGTTGAGCAGGATGTACCTAACACCTCGCCTGCTTCTTTGAAGGTCTTCGCTTTTACACTTCGAATACGGACTACACGATTCCACTCTTTAGAATACCGTTGATACTTATCGACAAATGGTGATTTCTCCGCAAACCTTTTCCCACATGGACATGCGTACCGACGACGTTTGTAGAACAGAACACTCAAACGTTCAAACCATTTGTGGTGTTTAATTTTCTGAATGCGATAATCATGGATCTTCTTTGTCAGCGTTCCACAAGCAGGCATTGGTGAGACTTCAGAGGAAGGGAAACATGAAGTGCGAATCGGTCTCCAACTTCTTCAATTTTATTAACCTCCACACTTTTTAACCCCGGCGTATTCATGGTATTATTCATATGCACGTATCACCTTTCATTTACTTGTTTCTAGACAATCCAAGTATAAAAGAAATGGTGATTGCGTGCATTTTTTATTCAAATTGAGTCTACACCCCAACAAATATTATAGAACCAACATTTATTATAGAACCATAAAATATTTTTAATGCCGATAGTATTGCCTCAAAACAAAAAGCATCTACAAACGTTTTGTATCAACGTTTGTAGATGCTATAGATCTTACCTAAACTAACACGATAAAACCTGGTGATACCCGAGGCCGGACTTGAACCGGCACGCCTCGCGGCATCGCATTTTGAGTGCGACGTGTCTGCCATTCCACCACTCGGGCACGTGTAAAGTAATTATATAAAATTATAAGGCGGCAACCGGAATCGAACCGGTGGTAAGGGTGTTGCAGACCCGTGCCTTACCGCTTGGCTATGCCGCCAACATAGTGGAGCGGAAGACGGGATTCGAACCCGCGACCCCGACCTTGGCAAGGTCGTATTCTACCACTGAACTACTTCCGCAAAAATGACTGGGGTAGCTGGATTCGAACCAACGAGTGACGGAGTCAAAGTCCGTTGCCTTACCGCTTGGCTATACCCCATTAATGGGGCGGACGAGGGGTATCGAACCCCCGAATGTCGGAATCACAATCCGATGCGTTAACCACTTCGCCACGCCCGCCATGATATGATTACATACAATATAGTAATGAGTCTTAATGTTTCTGAAAAAAATGGGGCGGACGAGGGGTATCGAACCCCCGAATGTCGGAATCACAATCCGATGCGTTAACCACTTCGCCACGACCGCCATAATAAATATTAATTTAAAAATACAGGGGCAGTAGGAATCGAACCCACACCAAAGGTTTTGGAGACCTCTATTCTACCGTTGAACTATGCCCCTAAATGGTGGTGGGGGACGGATTCGAACCGCCGAACCCGGAGGGAGCGGATTTACAGTCCGCCGCGTTTAGCCACTTCGCTACCCCACCAGTAAGGATGCCGGCGAAAGGACTTGAACCCTCAACCTACTGATTACAAGTCAGTTGCTCTACCAATTGAGCTACACCGGCATATACATGGTGGCTCAGGACGGAATCGAACCGCCGACACAAGGATTTTCAGTCCTTTGCTCTACCGACTGAGCTACTGAGCCACATTTGTTATTTTTAGAAAGACGCTTTTGAAGCGTATGTATAAAATGGCGGTCCCGACGGGAATCGAACCCGCGATCTCCTGCGTGACAGGCAGGCATGTTAACCGCTACACCACGGGACCTTGGTTGCGGGGACAGGATTTGAACCTGTGACCTTTGGGTTATGAGCCCAACGAGCTACCACTGCTCCACCCCGCGATAATAC